>JAJRRX010000154.1 GCA_024279075.1 Alphaproteobacteria bacterium
GAGACCCTCGTCAACCTGCTCAAGGAAATCCGAAGTCAGCCAGGCGGGTTAAAAGAATACCTCGCCACTGAAATCTGACGGAATCACCCACTCAAAACGGCGAATCTGGCGTCAAGGCGGTCTTTAACGGCTGGTTACCTTGCAACCATTACCATTGCCGGCGAGGATGTTGACAATATCCTGATCCGCGAGCACTTGGCCCGACGCTGGCCCGATGGGGATGAATTTTGGTGCCGGTAGTTTTTTGGTTGCAAAAATGGCTGGCTTTCAGGTGTTGGAGGAACAAGGCGGATCATGTAGCCGGCCCCATCAGAGACACCACACACCGTGAGATATTGAGAAGTGGCGGACAGACAGTCCGACAAACTATTTATATAACATGTTGTAATGAATTGGTAAATACTCCCCAACCAATCGCGCTTCCCACATTCATTCCCACATGGAGAATAAATACACGCAGTGAATTGGCGGGTAGAGGCCCTATCCGATCTGGATTTTCAACTGCCCGCCAACGGCCTCGGCATATCCGCGCAGTTTCTCAACCGATACATTCCGGCCTGCCTCTATCCTAGAAATAGCGCTTTGCTTGGTTCCCATTCGTTCAGCGACTTCAGCTTGCGTCAAGCCTGCACGGGCGCGGGCGCGGATCAACTCGCTTGCCAGCGTAAATTCATCTTCCAGCGCATCATAGGCGGCCCTATACTTTGGGTCACTCATTGATTGCTTATGCAGTTCCTTTATATCCATCTTAAACCTCCTTTGCCCGTTTTCGGGCCAAATCCAATGCCTTCTTTGGTGTCTTTTGCGTTTTTTTCACAAAAACATGAACCACCACAATGCGCCGCCCATCTGCCTTCACATAAATTCCGCGCCCGATTCCATCCTTGCCCTTGGCCCGTATTTCCCAAAGCCCAGCGCCGAGTGATTTCACATAAGGCATCCCTACCTGCTCCGGCCCGTGCTCGGCCAAGAGTTCAGAAATACGGAAAAAGCTGGCCCGAATGTCCACGGGCAAAGCCATGATTTCCTTTTCGACCCTGTGGTCTAGCGATTCTATGGTCCAAGTCATGTATATCATATATGTGATAACCGAATACTTAATGCAATGGCATTTGTTCACTTATTGAGTTGTAGCTTAGCCGCGCAACAGTCTTTCTAGCATTTTTCCAAAACTCTGAATGCTATCGCGCCCCTAAGAACAATCAAAAGTTAGGACCCTGAAGTATTTGATAACCCTTCACTTCCTCAAATAGAACACTATTTTTTTATCATCGCTCAATCACGCGCGCATTAGTAAGATCATACCGCATTTCGGAAATAGCTCCCGACCGAATGGCTTCAATCGCTTTGTCTATCGCGCCCATCGTCACAAAAAACCATTCGCGAGGTGATACGGGTTTTCCAAAGCGGTCTTGAATGACAATATCCGCTTTGGCCTCAACAAAAAACGTATGCAGCATTTTTTCAAGATTGTGCCGATTTATATTTACGAGCTTGTAAGTGGCCACCACCTCGACATTGTCCAATAAAAAGGTCGCGTCACTTTTCGCACCGGCAATGCGTTTTTCTACATCACCAGATGTGACCCCAATTTTGTGTAGGAACCCATCATACTGGCGAATACTTGGGTTGTCTGAAATGCTCCGAAGCACATATATGGTTCCGGTTTGGTTTTGGCTTTCAGTATGCTCAAACAATCCACCTGCCACAGCTTGCGTTATCCGCCGCCCCTGCGGGTCTTTATAAAGTTCACGCGCCAACGAACGCAGCAGATGATTGCTCTCGGAACCATTGTCAAAAATTAGCCTTAGACGCGCATTCCTTTTACCGTTTTTGATGGTTTCAACACCCTTTTCAGCAACATAAACCATCGCTCCACGATATATAAAAAAATGGCCTACTTCTATTTCCTGTTCGTTTTTGAAACGAATGCTCTTTCGCGTGCCGGCCTTCAATTCGGCAGCAACCGTATCAAAGATCGGCTTGAATTCTTCAAAATCGCGGCATCGCTTGCGCCCAGCAACGAAATCTGCCAGTTCTTTTTCGGATTTGGGCTTAACGCTAACCAATTCAAAAATTGATCCATCATCTCCAAAAATATCATCATTAAGCATATCTTCCAGAGACAACTCTTCCAGCTCAGAGTGCTCGGGTAGAATATTCAAATGATCCAAATGTCGGACCCGTGCCACCATGCTGGCATCCTCTAATATTGAGGCAAAGCGTGCACCCAAACGGCGCTCTTCAAATTCGGCGGCCAAACTATCCGGCAATCTTTTATTGTCTTCAAAAAATGCGAGAACCTTCACAAACCCGTCCTCAAGCCGTGCCTGATCTGGGTCCGACTTTTCCAATTTTTCCAAATCAGTGGCATATTGTAAAAAACTCGGATCACCTAAAATATCATCCAGCGAATACTGTGCCATGTTCACCCTTCCCCGGCGGCCTTTTCGCGCCGCTTGCGCTCCATCCATGCGAAAGCCTCGGCAAGGCGCAGTTCGACCGGATCATCAGACGTCAACGACGGTTTGCGCTTATGCTCGGCCATAAACCCCTTCAGCTTGGGAAACAGGCTTTTCACTTCATCCTCGGAAATCGTAATCCGGTTCGAGGCCACAGCCGAATGGATTTGCGCCAGCGTGGGCGCATCAAGGCTCTTGGAAATCACCTCATAGGCCTGCCGAAACGGATTGATCCGGTCAATCAAATCAATATCCAGCTCAGCCACATTTACAAATTTCTTGACCATATCCAAAATCCCCTTTGGGGCAGACGGGTCTTTATCTGCCAATCGCTTGGCCTCAGATATAATATTCATCCGCGCCACAAGCTGTTGGCGAATTTCTTCCTGATGGCCATCTTCCAGATGCGGGTAACGGTCATTGATAATGCGCGGCACCATCAGGGTATTCAGCACCACGGGGGCCAGTTCCTCATTGGCGGTGCCGTTGCGCGCAATCGTGTTATCCTGCACCACCTGCGCCACCAGATCATTCATGTCTTCCTCGACAATCTGGCGCACCTCGTCCGTGCTTGGCTCTTTCAAACCCTTGATGCCAACATGAACCTCGCCTGTCGCCGGGTCAAAACTGAATAGCGCCTGTGGTTCGGCAAAACCGCTGGCTTCATCCTCTTCATCCTTGCGCGCATAAAACCGGAACTTGGGCATTAAAACCTGCTCCATCAGCAAAGATGCCGAAATCGCCTTGAGCATGTCATTCACCGCATCCACAACCGCACCTTGGGTTGCATCCGGTTCGGCCACCAGATTGGTAAATTGCGCATGGGATTTTCCCATCGCATCGCGGGTTGCACGGCCAATGATCTGGATGATTTCGGTCAGGGAATTGCGGTAGCCAACGGTTAACGCATGTTCGCACCACGGCCAATCAAATCCCTCTTTTGCCATGCCCAGCGCGATAATCACATCCACCGCATCGCGGTCCGCGCTTAGCTTTAGCGATCCAGCCACCCGCTCGCGGGACTCGCTATCATCCACCAGATCAGCCACCTGTAATAAACGCCCGTCAGGCGTGCGAATGGTGATGAATCCGGTGTCAGGGTCCACACCTTCATATTCGCCCATCATGCCCAAAATCGTATTGACCTCGGCATATTTATCGCCGGTGCTGGCGGCTGAATTTACATTGGGGATATGCAGGATGGTTTTTTTGGTCGTGTCAAACACCTCCATCAAACTATCCAGATAAGACCCGCGATAGAAATGATACCCAATGCCCAGCGTTTCCAAATACTTATAACCATTGAGCTGCTCATAATAACTATAGGTTACCGATTGAAAGCGCGCCTCGTCCTCGGGGTGCAGCACCGCTAGCGCATCACCACGAAAATAGGATCCCGTCATCGCCACAATATGGGCGCGGTTTCGGCGCATCAAGGCGCGCACCACTTCACCAAGGCGGCTCTCCTCGCTGGCTGAAACGTGGTGAAATTCATCCACCGCCACCAAGCAATTATCAAAGGCCGCCGCCTCGATCTCGTCAAAGGCAAAGCGCAGGGTGGCGTGGGTGCAAACCAAAATCCTGTCTTCGCTTTCCATAAACGCCGCCAAGGCCTTGACCTTGCTTTTAGCCACGCTGCCCTCGTCTGTGCCGGGGGTGCAAAGGTTCCACTTGCCTTCAACATGCCAATCATGGGCGAACCCATGCACGCGCAAATCGGTGCTACGAAACGAATTGCCGATGGATTTTTCCGGCACCGCCACAATCACCTTGCGCACCCCCTGATCATAGAGCTTGGCCAGCCCGACAAACATCAGCGCTCGGGATTTGCCCGAGGCAGGCGGGGCTTTTACCAGCAAATATTGCGCATCCCGTTTGGCATAGGCGCGGGCCTGCATCGGGCGCATACCCATATCGGAATATTGTATGCTTTTGCCGGTTTTATCAAAGGTGATGTCAATAATATCGGTCATCTAATTTCCTTTCGGGCGGGCATTTATTATCGCCTGCACTTGGCATTGCGCGGCCACCCACTTGCTCAAATCAGGCGAACTCCACTCAATCAATGTAATTGCATCCTGTAATTTTGATGATGGTTTCTTATCAAATATAGCATTGTGATGCGCGATCCGATTGCGCCACCTGCGAACCGATTCAATTTGCCTTTGCAAATCATGCAGTTTTATTCCCCATGGCGCTGATCTAAAAGAGCGCTGAAATCCTTTTGACCATAAAAGCCTTTTAAACCGTTTGGTTGTCAGGTGCTCCCAAAACCCGAATGACAGTGCAGAAACAATATGATCATTCGTCATGCCATCCCCATGTTGCGCTCGCTCATCACTGATAGCCAAATCCAAACTTTTCAAATGTGTATTATCCAATAAATCTCTAAGGGTCTTGTTTTCCGGCCATTCCTTATCTCTAAAACAAAGCGCCTTATGAATTGTATTTCGACAAGTGATTTCTGCAAAATGCAGCGGCAAATAAAATGCGGCTGACATCTCACAATTCCAGAGATAAAGAGAGGCTGGGGTTACGCCATTCCCCTGTGCGGCTGCCGCGAATCGGTTGACCCGTGCGACATTAAGGTAACCTGTTATCAATGCCTCAACGCTAAGATCGGTGGTTGATAGGGGTTGATTATCCGTCATTTAGCGCCTATCTTCTTTGCATGAGATGTTGACAGGTTGTTTTGGTCTTGTGCCCTAACCCCTTCTTCATACAGATTCAGAGGGCAGGCCTTTCGGGGCGCTGCCCTCACTCTTTTCTGCCCCTTAACCATTGCTCCGGCCCTCGCTTATGCGCGCGGTATAGCGGTTGAACAGGTGTTCCAGCCGCTCGGCGTCGCTTTTGAAGGGTTTGGCGCGATACAGGCTTTCCAGCATCGCATCGTTTTCGCGGTGGGCGGCGCGCAGATCATCGGGCATTTTTTTCGGGTCATAGAGCTTGGCGATAGTGGCGGGGAAATGCCTGTCGCGCGTTAGCAGAATATTTTCCGCCGATTTGGTCAGCGCGGCTTTGTCATCATCAGACAGTTCTGGCACGGGGAAGGTGTTCCAGCCCATGGTGTTGGAATAGCGAAAATCGGTTTTCATCTTGCCACAGACCGTGGCGACCCAGAGCAGGTGCAGGCGCGAGGCAATGAGGGCAACATTCCACAGGGAGGCATCGTAAATGGCGAAGGCATTGTCCGAAACAATAGTATTCTCATCAGCATTTCCGACGGGAAGAAAACGACGCGTTTCTGACGTTACACGCGGGATGATAATGGAAGATTTTTTGGCGAAACCACCAATAAACTCGAATTTATAGGGTGTTTTTGCCAATTCTTCTCGTGTGTTTTTCTTTTTACTTTTCAAACGGCTGGCACGAACTCTTTCAAATTTTTCTCTAAATGGACCAATTTCGTTGGCGGAATTCAACTCTTTGTCCGGCACCCAAATACAATGTCGCTCAATTCCTTTAACTAGTTCTTGTGACCCAACAAACCTTTTAAAGAAGCGTTGCGCCTTCGGATGCGACAAAGACAATTCCCTTTTTTCCACACCGGATAATATTAGCGCCCCCCCGTCATTCGGAATATTGCCTCGAACCATTGCAGGCAACCCAAACAGGGGCGTGCTGCTCTTGCGAACAAACACCTGATCTGCATCCAGCAGATAGGCGTTGATCTGTTTCACCTCGGTTATGAACCCACCCGCAAACAGGAATTTCGGCATATCCGACCTGTTACGCAAGCCAATGATCGCCACCGTCACCCCGGCCTTGTGCGAGGCAAGATTGGCCCATTTGAACGAGGTATAGGCAAAGCCGATCTCGACCCCCATATCAAATACCAGCGGCCACAGCAGCGGCACCTGTTGGCCCTGCACCACCGAATTGGTGGTCACAAACGCCGCCTGCGCCTCGCGCCCCTCAATATATTCCGCACCCTTCAAAAACCACGCGGCCACATAATCCAGCGATTTCCAGCCCTTGATATAGTCACCAAACACCGCCTTCATATCCGCCTTTTGCTCAGCCGATTGCCAAGTGCTGCCCAAATAGGGCGGATTGCCCACCAGATAGGTCTCGCCCGCCTCCAGCGGCGGGCAGGCCTCCATCCAGCTAACCTGCAAGGCGTTGCCCGCCGTGATATGCCCGCCATCGCGCAGGGGCAGCGCAGGCGGGGCCTGATGAAAGGCATCCTCGAATTGGCGGTTCATCTGGTATTCGGCGATCCACAGCGACAGTTTGGCAGTTTCGGCGGCAAAATCGGCGTATTCAATGCCATAGAAATTGGCCAGATCAACCACTGAAAACATCGCCTTTGACGCATTGCCCGAAAGCTCAGCCAAGCGCGCCAGCACCGCAATTTCCAATGTGCGCAATTCGCGGTAAGCAATCACCAGAAAGTTGCCCGAGCCACAGGCGGGGTCAAACACGCGGATGTGGCTGATCCTGTCCAGCAATGCTTGCAGGCGTTTGGGGTGTTTCCACGCCTTTTGCAGATCGGCCTTCAGGCTATCCAGAAACAGCGGTTCAAGCAGTTTCAGGATATTGGGCACGGATGTGTAGTGCATCCCCAAATCGGCGCGCATTTCATCATCAACAATTGACTGGATCATAGACCCGAAAATATCGGGATTGATGTCTTTCCAATCCAGATCGCCCGCATCCACCAGATAGCGAAACGCTTGGCGCGACAGTTTGGGCGCATCGCGCGCGCCAGCAAACAAGCCGCCATTCACATAGGGAAAGGCCTGCGCCCAATCAGGCTTGCCCGCGCGCGCCTCACCATTCAGGTTCATGGTTTCAAACGCGGTTTGCAGCACAAATTGCGCCGAGCCGCCATTGGCCCCGCCATAATTGGTCAGGGTTTTGCTAAACAGGTTATCGGGAAAAATGCCGGTATCCTCGGCAAACAGGCAGAAAATCACACGGGTGATGAATTGGTTTAGCTCGTGATGGCGCGCAGGGGTGGCCCAATCAGGGTTTTCGCGCTTTATGGCATCATAGAATTTTTCCAGCTTGCCCGTGGCTTTGATGTCTACAGGGTTTTCATCGGCGGCAGTATAGCGATCAAACCCCGCGATGGGCAGAAAAAACCCGAACTTGTCACCCAATTCGCTAAAGTCGCAAAACAAGGTTTCGCCGGTTTTTGTATCCCGCGCGGCAACCTCATTGCCATCGGTTGTCAGCACATAACGGCATTTGGCGCGTTTGGTTTTGGGCGAGGTTTCTATCCGGTCAAGCGCCAGTTGCACCCCCTCGGGTGGATTGGGAAGATAGTGAACCCAATTGCGCCAAATAACCCCGTTTGGCAGGTCGCTCAGGTTACCATCATTCTTGCGTAGGCGCGTGATGGTCATTGGCGGGGCATTGTAGGCCGCCATGAAATCAAAGAAAAACTCGTCTGGTGAAAAAGAACGAGTGGCGATGAGGCTAACCGCATCCTGAATTTCAACTACGTTCATCCAAAGCCCCGAGCACACCTATAAGTTAAGTCACAAAGTTGCATAGAGTGATAGCTTTGAAAAGGGCAAAGGCGGCGCACAAGCCATGAAAGGCCGTTAGTTAAGCGATTTGATCAACTCTCCCTGCCGCTCAACTGAAATTTGCAGGTAGGAGGTCAGGGTTGTGTCTATGCTATCATGCCCCAAATTCATTGACCACGCTTTGAATTGCTCACGGGTGGCGCAAACATGGTCACCGTATTTTACCAGCGTTTTACGAAAGCTATGGGGCACAAACGGGTGCAGCCCGGCACTCACAAAGCTGGCCTTGATCATCTCTCGAAACACGCCCGCATTAGCATATATTTCACCCGTTAGCCCTGTGGCCTGAAACCCGATGCCTGCAACCACTTCGATCTTGGGTTTTGGGAAAACAGCATCATCCGGCCCAAACAGCATATCTTTGCGCAGAAAATTCACCCAATCGACAAAGCAATCCAGATACATTTCATCCACAGGGAAAAACCAAGTGTAAAATGTTTTGGAGTTTTTGGTTCGCACGTCACGGGCATCTTGGAATATTTGCCTCTCGATCAAATCAACATGCTTTAGGCGCAGCGAGGTCAGGGCACTATCGCGCGCCCCCGTCAGCATCAACAAGGCAAACCCTGCACGGTTGCGCTGCTCTATCAGCGTAGCGCTGGGCATGTGGGTGAACGCATGGGCGCATTGCTCCATCGAAGGGTAACGCGTTTGGCGCTTGGCATGGGCAACGCGGACATCTTTGGCATTGTTGTTAAAGAACGCTGCATCCGAATAACGTATCTTGGACTTATAGCCGTTCTGCCCTGCCAGCCATTTTATGAAGCCTTTAAGCATCCGCAATATGGCATCAACCGTTGCCTTGGCCAGCGGCTCACCTGTTCGGTCAGTTTTAGCTTTGGCGAGGTGCTTCTTAAAGCGCCCGGGGTGCTCGGGGTGAAACTGCTTGAATGATTTGAACCCCGTGGCCTGTTCATAGCGGATAATGGCTGCCGCCACCTTGTCCAGCGTGGTTTCGTCTTTGCCCATCGCGTCGCGCAGATAGATCAAATAAGCTCGCTTGATACGTTCGTTTTCCGGATTGCGTTTTGCCATCTCTCAATGCTCCTTTTGAAGTGCTAATTTAGCTTGTGGTTTCTGGTATCGTTTAGGGTGCGCTACCGTTGCTAAATTGAATCTTCAGTATCTGGGAATGCTCGCTGATTTTGGTGTTACTGATTATACGGGCGCACTTGCCGCCACAGACGTGACAAACCCCGCTCAAGCGGCCCGTTTTGGCAGTTTGAGGCGTATAGATTACGGCATTGCCTAGCGGCTTGCGGCCTGCCTTGCATGTGAAGCAATTCAGCTCTCCGGCCTCTAGGGTGAACTTTTTAGCCTTGTTCTTTCGGGCAATGAATTCGCGCAGGCCGGAACCATAAATCAAATATGGGCGTTGATCTTTTTGAATGGGCAGGCCTTGTTTGATCCAGTTACGGATAGTGGCTATAGACAACCCCAGCTCTTCAGCGGCCTCAATAATTGAATAGGTCAGGTTCTTTTTGATCCGGCTGGCCTTAACGCGTTTAGCCATTATCAGACCTGCCAAAGAAATCCCGAATATGGGTATGGCCAAAACTCCGCCCGCTGGCGTTGATAGTGGCATGCTCTGCTTTGTTTGACATGGAAACTACCTTCCCAATTTTTGGCGCACCGGAAAGAACTGTAGGCATCCAAGCCAATACAAAACCCAATCCACCCGCGCCTGTTGTCTTCAATTGGTGCGGGTTGCTCTATGCGGCTCTTTGCGCTGGGCATCGGCCCATGCATTCAGATCAATTCCGCGATAGACGACCTTTTTTCGTAACTGTTGCCCCGTCCCCACATTCCATATTGCTCTTTGATATGCGATTTCGTCCTTTCATAGATTTGAAGGGAGTTTCTCTATGGAAGCTACGAACGAGTTTCTCGCAAGAATACCGCGCAGTTCAGATGGCAAGCGACGCTGGCCACTTGAACTGAAGGCCCAGATTGTTGCGGAAACGCTGATTGAGGGTGCGACTGTGAATGGGGTGGCCAAACGATATGGTTTGATCCCCAGCAGCGTTTCAGATTGGCGGCGCATGGCGCGGACGGGCAAGCTTGTTTTGCCCAACTTGGATGGTATGGATTTTGTGCCCGTACAGATTGAAGACCCTAAGCCGCTTGAGGCGCTTCCAACGCCCGCTACCGATTTGACCAGCGTTGAGTTGGTCAAAGGCGAAGTGACGATCCGCTTGGCTATTGATACCCCTGCGACCCGGATTGCCGAGATTGTGGCTGCACTGTGATCCATCCATCACATGGCGTGCAGATATTTGTGGCCACCAAGCCGGTCGACTTCCGCAAGGGGCACGATGGTTTGGCGGCTCTGGTGCAGAGCCATCTAAAGAAGAAGCCCTTTGACGGTGCCGTCTATGTGTTCCGCGCAAAGCGCGCTGACCGGCTCAAGATGATCTGGTGGGATGGGAGCGGTCTCGTCATGGCGTACAAGCGGCTGGAACAGAACACCTTCAAATGGCCTGCGATCCGAGACGGCGTTTTGCGGCTTGATCCGGCTCAGTTTGAAGCGCTGTTTGCGGGTCTTGATTGGCGGCGCGTGACGTCTTTGGAGGTCCGTCCACCAGCTGCGGCAGAGTGAATCATAAGGGCGTTTAGGCGGGTGTTTGCGGGTCGGGTTTGCTATAAACCAGCCATGATGAACCCTGCGGAACTTCCCAATGATATTGATGCGCTGAAGGCTATTATCATAGCCTCGGAGGACAGAAACCTGCGCAAGCAGGATTGTATTGACCGGTTGGAAAAGCTGGTGGCAGACTTCAAGCGCGCCTTGTTTGGGGTCAAATCAGAGAAGATCAATCCCGAGCAATATGAGCTGGCGCTGGAAGACATCGAAACGGCGATGGCGGCCATTCACGCCGAGAACGAGGCGATTGATCCGCCCAAGGCCAAACCGTCACCGCGTAAATCCAATCGGGGGCATCTGCCCAAGCATTTGCCCCGCGTAGAGGAAGTTATCGAGCCGGAAAGCACGACTTGCAGCTGCGGAGCGAAGCGCCATATAATCGGCGAAGACACATCTGAGCGGCTCGACATCATCCCCGCCCAGTTCCGTGTTATCATAACCCGCCGCCCCAAATACGCCTGTCGTTCTTGCGAGGCGGGCATAGTGCAAGCTCCGGCCAAACCCCGCTTGATCGAGGGCGGCATGCCTACTGAGGCCACCGTCGCCAGTGTGATTGTCAGCAAATACGCCGACCATTTGCCGCTGTATCGCCAAGCTCAAATCTTTAGCCGTCAGGGTGTTGACCTGGATCGTTCCACATTGGCATCATGGGTTGGTAAGGCTGCTTATGAACTGAAGCCAGTTTATGATTGCCTGCTGAAAAACCTCAAACAATCCAGCAAGCTCTTTATGGACGAGACCCCGGCCCCAGTGCTGGACCCGGGACGAAAGAAGGTCAAAACCGGTTACTTCTGGGCCTTGGCCCGTGATGATCGGCCATGGCGCGGGGACGCTCCGCCGAGGGTTGCCTTCACCTATGCATCGGGGCGTGGCGGCAAATACGCGACAGAAATTCTGCAAGGCTTTGATGGCATCCTGCAAGTGGACGGTTACGCCGGTTACAACCGCTTGCTCAAGCGTGCCAGTCAGGATGTGCAACTGGCCTATTGCTGGGCCCATGCGCGGCGCAAACTCTATGACGTGGCCAAAGCCAGTGCTGCCCCCATCGCGCAGGAAGGCCTGAAACAGATCGCTGCCCTCTATCGGATCGAAGCCGAGATCAAAGGCCAGCCCGCCGATATGCGCCTTGCCGCTCGCATTGAACGCACAAAGCCAAAGCTGGATGCCTTTGAAAAATGGTTGACCTTCAGCCGTGCTCAGGTCTCCGCCAAATCCCCAACCGGCCAAGCCCTAAAATACATCGCCAAATACTGGGCTGGCTTGAACCTGTTTCTCACCGATGGTCGTATCGAGATTGACAACAACCCGGTTGAACGCACCATCCGCCCTATAGCCCTAAACCGCAAAAATGCCCTGTTCGCAGGCCACGAGGCCGGTGCCCAGAACTGGGCCATGCTCGCATCCCTCATCGAAACCTGTAAATTGAACGCCGTGGAGCCGCACGCCTATATCTCCGGTATCCTCACCGCCATCGTCAATGGCCACAAACAAAGTGACATTGAAACCCTACTGCCATGGAATTTTAGGGGATAGGTGGGAACGGGACACCGCTTACCTTTTTTCCCAGCTTGTAAAAAGCGGGACCAACGCCCTTGCAGCGCCATTGCGCCAACTTTTCGCGGGTGCCGATCAGGTCAAGCTCGGCATCGCCAAGGGTGTAGTTACGATTGGAATCAAATAAAGTTGCCATTTCAAAACCTCACTGGGTGCTTAAAGATGGCTATTAGTAGTCTTGGTTTGGTTACACTAATAATCCGTTTTTAATTGTATATTTTCAAAAAACAGGATTATTATTTTCCCAATATTTACGGGTAACAAGGGGCCAAAAAATTTCAGACCGATTAAATTCTTCACGCAATTTTAGCAATAGTCTTGCATGTCTACGGTAGCTCCAAACTTCGAAAAAACCCGAATACTCGGACGATTCTTCGGCTATGCAGTTTATTTGTTCGCGCAACTCGGAACACAGCACCACAATCTTGGATTCATAATCTGGGTTGGTATCGGTTGGTATGGTTATTTCCAATGGAAAATTTGTGGGATAAACTGCAAGCAAAACTCTACGAATGAATGTTTCGTATGGTGAATAGTCTTGCATCCTATCAAAACGGTAGCCGTGTATTGAAGTAAATCCAGCATTCATTTTTTCAAAATGCGCATAGTAGTCCAGCATCTTCCGGAATGAATAGTATTCAAAAAAATCAGACTCGCTAACTGGCTCACACTCTCCAGAAACCTTAGAATAAAACTCATCTGGAGTTTCAAGCGACGTAAGTCCATCTTTTGGATTAGGTCGCATCAGTAAGGTATTCCCAACTTCTCCTAGGCCGTCTATTTCCCGGGCAAGTTCCTTTGCCAGCTTTTCAATTCTATCGACTTTTTTTAGAAACTCATTTTCTGTAATTTCGCCTGCTTTTTCTGGTGCCCCTATTAGATGGCGTTTTACGAGATTTGTCATCGACCAGCGAAACATTATTTCAAAATAGGTGTCTATATTATCTTTAGAGTATTTCTCCAACTCGAATCCTAAACGCTTTTCAATGGGTGCCCATGCAACTTTTGGCACGGCTATACTAGAAGCATTGACGAATTCTCGTGCCTCATCCCAATTGCCAGCACCCAGCGCAACTTCAAATATTTCGTCTAATTGCTGCCCGTAAAAAATAAGTTTGCGTCTACCCATCCCTTAGCCTCAAAATTTTCGTGGTTTCCCCAGCCACAAACCCCGCCCAGCGCACCATCAGGCCCCTGCGACGATCCAGTAAATCCGACCGCGCATAAGCCTGTTCCACAGCGTTGCCTAGGCTATGCGCCAAACAAGCTTCGGCCACCTCTCGCGGTGCTTTGGCCGCATCGCCCGCCCAATCCCTGAAGCTGGAGCGGAAGCCGTGGACCGTTGCATCCAGAATATTCATCCGGCGCAACAACATTTCCATAGCCATATTGGAAAGCGGCCTGTGGCGCTTTTGGCCCTCGAACACATATTTGCTTTGCAAAGCACGCAATGGCTCCAGTATGGCCAAGGCCTCCTCACACAGGGGAACACGGTGCGCCTTGCCCGCCTTCATACGGCTGGCCGGAACCGTCCAAAGTTCACCTTCGATTTCATCCCATGTTGCGCCCAGCACCTCGTCCGTGCGCGCGCCCGTCAGCATCAGAAAGCGTAATGCATAGGCGGCCATTGCATCGCGCGCCTTCAAGCTTTCGTAAAATGCCGGAATATCCTGCCAGTGCATTGCTGCATGATGTTTTTGAGATTTGGCGACCTTGGGCAAAATACCCGCGTCACGGATGGTCACCACTGGATTTTCGCCAACCTTAAACCCTTTGGCCTTGGCCACATCCAAAACCGCCTTCAGGCGCTGGCTCACCCTTTTGGCGGTTTCCGGTTTATCGGTCCAGATAGGGGATAGCACGGCCAGCACCTCGGGGCTGCCGATCCGGTCAACTTCCATTTCACCAATATGGGGGTAGGCATAATCACGCAAGGTATTGATCCATTGCTGTGCATGTTTGGGGTTTTTCCATGTTGGAAGGCGCTGGGCGTGAACCTCGATTGCCAAGGCCCTAAAGGTGGGGACTGCTTTGCGGCTCACAGCCAACGGGTCGCCACCATTTCGCGCCACTGTTCGGTATTCCTGCGCTTTCATACGAGCATTTTGCAGCGGAGTATAAGAAAGCCCGCCCAGCCCTATGTCGCGGCGCTTGCCCTTGATGACCGTTCGCAAAACCCAGCTTTTAGCGCCGGTAGGTGTGACGTTCAAATAAAGCCCTGACCCGTCCGAATAACGCCCCGGATTCGAAATTGTCTCGATTTGTCGTTTTGTCAGCTTGCCATTGATATGGGCCATGGAGGGAACCGCCTATTTCTATTCCCACATTCTTTCCCACACTGCAAAATAAATCAAGTAAAATCACAAGCAACCGAAAAGCACGGAAATCAACACTTCATCCATAGCAATAAGGACAAAATATCTTCAACGGCTATTTTGCAGTATCAACGATAATGGGTATCTGGCGGACAGACAGGGATTCGAACCCTGGAGACGGTTCCCCGCCTACACACTTTCCAGGCGTGCGCCTTCGACCACTCGGCCACCTGTCCGTGATGCGCTTTCTATATGCAAAGCAGCAACTAGATCAAGCCCTTAATCGGGAGTTTTATTTGCAGGTGAACCCATGTTTAAAAACGCTTGTGGGTTTTTAAACATGGCGGCAAATACCGCGCCCTCTGCATATGATAAATCTTCTCACCCAAGCAGTGCCGCTTCGGCAGCGGAGATGGCGGGGCGGACAAGGTCAATCGGATGATCGGGGCTCAACCCCTCCATTTCCGGCATCATTTCTTTAAGGTCAAAGCGGCTTTTTTCATCAAGCGCTGCCACGTTTGAAGTGCTGAGGTAGAAGCTTTCGCAGGCAGCCCCGTTAGCGCGTATAATCTCGTGTTTGTCAAACAGCACTTGGTAATGAAGGCGGCGCTCGGGCGTTTTGGATATAGAAATACTGCTGCCATTAACCAAGCCTTTGGCCGCCACTAAAACTTCATTACTGCCAAACAAAAGCTCGGCTTGCCAACTGGCAATAACCAACCGAAGCGAAGGCGAAACCAGCAGCGGTTTTGTTGGTGCGCCTTTATGCAAGGCATCAGGTTGTATAGAAATAAGCGCTGTTTCTATTGGCGGGCTCACCCCAACCCAGCGCACCACTTGCGGCCCGTCCGAGAGCGTGTTGACGATATCGCCAGCCCGTATGCTTTCAATCGCTACCTCGCCATCTTCACAGGCAATCATTGCACCATCCACAAGGCTTAGGGCAGTGTGGCTTTGAGAAGGCAGGTCAGACACAGGTTGGTATTTCCGTGGTTTAGTGTTCGCAAGCGAGGCGTGGCCTCTGGATTTGGTATATATTTTGGAACTGGTAAAAGGAAGACCATTACCGGCAGGTTTGCCAAGGCAAGCGGCGTCCTTTGCTTGTTGACAGCGCTGATCCCCGTTATCAGCGCACCGTTAATATTTCGCGGATCGGCTTTTTAGCCGTTGAGGCCACAGGGTAAACCGCAGCTTTATCCGGATGCCCGACCACCAGAATCATCACCGGCTTTTCAGATTTGGGCCGCCCAAGAAGCGAATTAAGAAATTTCATCGGGTTGGGGGTGTGGGTCAGGCAGCTTAGCCCCGCATGGTGCAGCGCCGAGATCAAAAAACCTGTGGCAATGCCAACCGATTCCGGCACGTAATAGTGTTTGTAGCGGCTGCCATCGGCGCGCTCGCCGTAACGCTGGGCAAAGATCACAATAAGCCAAGGAGCCGTGGTCAGGTGCGGTTTTTCAACGCCCGTGCCCAGCGGCTCCAGCGCTTTAATCCACTCATCCCCGCCTCCACCAGCATAAAAAGCTTCTTCCTCTACTTCTGCCGCTTTGCGGATTTGCGCTTTCATTTCAGAGCTTTGCACCGCCACAAAATGCCAAGGCTGCTGGTTGGCCCCGCTGGGCGCACGGCCAGCAGTGGCAATACAAGCCTCGATAACAGGCAACGGAACCGCCTGATCGCTAAACTCACGCACCGTATGGCGCGTGCTCATTTTTGCCAAATAATCTATCCCCGCGCGCTCCATATCAGCATCGGCCATCGGCGCAGGCGGATTAAGGGGAATTGCTTTATATTCCGGCGGCATAGTGGCCTCCTTACGAGATTTTCGCTACGCTATCCCACTTTCCCCTCGCCGAAAACCCCCTGCTTTGCTATGCTGCCCGCTATGACTGATAGCACAAAATCTTACCAAGTTCTGGCCCGCAAATATCGCCCTGATACCTTCAAGGACCTTTACGGCCAAGAAGCCATGGTGCGCACCTTGAAAAACGCCTTTGAGGCCGACCGGATCGCGCATGCATTTATAATGACAGGCATTCGCGGCACGGGCAAAACCACCACGGCGCGGATTATTGCCAAGGGGCTGAATTGTACGCGGGATGATAAGCCCACCATTGAACCTTGTGGCGAATGCGAGGCCTGCATAGCCATTGCCGAGGGCCGCCATGTGGACGTGTTGGAGATGGACGCCGCCAGCCGCACGGGTGTGGCCGATATTCGCGAAATTATTGACTCGGTGCGCTATCGGGCGGCGTCTGCCCGCTATAAAGTCTATATCATTGACGAGGTGCATATGCTGAGCACCAGCGCCTTTAACGCGCTGCTAAAAACGCTGGAAGAACCTCCAGAGCATGTAAAATTCATTTTTGCCACCACTGAAATTCGCAAGGTGCCGGTGACGGTGCTGAGCCGCTGCCAGCGGTTTGATTTACGGCGGATTGAACCCGAAGTCATGGGCGAATTCCTGCGGGGCATTGCCAAAAAGGAAGCAGCGGAGATCGCCGAGGATGCTCTGGCCCTGATCATTCGGGCCTCAGAAGGCTCGGCGCGGGATGCGCTTTCGCTGCTTGATCAAGCCATCGCCCATAGCGCGGGCGAAACCACTGCCGAGCAAGTGCGCGCCATGCTCGGGCTGGCTGACCGTGGCCGCGTGCTTGATCTGTTTGACCACATCATGCGCGGCGAGGCGGCGGCGGCTCTGGCTGAGCTGTCCTCACAATATGCCCAAGGCGCAGACCCGATGGCGGTGCTGCGCGACCTCGCGGAGGTGACTCACTGGATCAGCGTGGTGAAGATTTCTCCCGAGGCGGTGGATGACCCCACGATCTCCCCCGATGAGCGCAATCGTGGGCGTGTAATGGCGGAGCTGCCGATGCGCGCGCTGACCCGCATGTGGCAAATGCTGCTGAAATCACTGGAAGAAGTAGCACTGGCACCAAATTCTATGATGGCCGCCGAAATGGC
>JAJRRX010000155.1 GCA_024279075.1 Alphaproteobacteria bacterium
ACAGCGCTAAACACCGCAGAAAAGCTCTTGAAAGCGCACCCCTAGCCCGCTAAACCGCGCATTATGCCCCATTAGCTCAGTCGGTAGAGCAACTGTTTCGTAAATAGTAGGTCGGCGGTTCGAATCCGTCATGGGGCACCATTTAATGAAATGGTTACAATGGGATAGCAGGCAAACACCTCACAAACCGTCCGACTGTCCGAGGCAAAATAAAACCGTCCTACTAGGACGGTTTGATGGTTGAATTTGATTTTCTACTCGATCCGCTTAAAGAATATCTGCGCGCCCGTTTTCACATTATACACAAGCAAGCCCTTGCCTCGAAAATACCAGTGCCACTCCGCCCGCCAATAGTGCTGAAGGATGTGAGCGCGGGTTTTGGCCAGCCGGCTCACTCCATGAACCCTGCGCCACAATTCCGGCAATGACAATGCAGATGCTCATTGCCGCCAATATTGCAGGTTATTTTCATGTCTGTTTTGCCGCATGTCGGGCATTTGGCCCGCGCGGATACCAGCCCGCGCTTTATCATTTGACGTTTCCAGCTCATGGCCTTTTTGATTAGCTTCGTAAACCCGTCAAAATCTTGGTCGCGGGTTTCAACTGTGATTTTTTCTGGCATTACCTTGTCTCCATCATTTGGGCAAAAACCCGCAATGCCGCCGCCAGTTCAAGCGCTTCGATGGGCGTCATTTCGAATTCCCCCATGCTTTTAGGCCCTCCATCCTCGCCGAGCTTGCCATATTCGAATTCCTGCTTCACAAACACACTGCCGCCGTCATGCGTCAGTATGATACGGCCAATTCCGGCTTCAGTGCTGCAATCAATATCGAGGCGGCAGGTTGTTGGTGGTAGTGTCATCACGCTACCCCTTCCGGTGCATCTTTATCCAGGGACGCCTTTATCCAGTTTTTAACGGCAACGGCTGGTTTCCAATCCACATGCAGCATGGTGGTGCTGGCGGTGCGGCCGAGGATGCGGATGGCGATTTTGTGGTTGCCGGATTGCACAATTTGGGCGTTGTTGTTTTTCACCATTCTGCCGATGTAATCGCGCCGCTCCTCAAGTGAGAGAGGGGCCAGTTGGCGGGCGACAGCATATCTAAGTCCAGCGGCTGATTTATGGGTCGCGCGGTTGATATCATCGGGGTTCATTCTCATCTCCCCGCCGCCTTTCTTAGCAGCGCATCGGACGAGGCCTTGGCGCTGGCGCGTTTGGCTTTGCATTTGTCGCACTGGCAGGGGGCCATGGAAGCGCCGAGGTGCAGGCCATTAATTGATGCCATAATGAACATTTCGCTTGGATTGCGGTTTCCGGTTTCGATGGCATAGATATATCCTGCGGCACTTTGCAAGGCGATCCCGACGGCGTTTATAGGCACATCTTCCCCCAGCACGGCGTGGGTGGCTTTGATGATTTTGTCCATCACCTCGGGCTGAAAGAATTCATCGGCCATTTGCTTGATTTGCTGCATGGTTAGGTATGGGCTGGTCATTTGCTTACCACTCCTTCGTTGTTGGATGCGGGTTTTTGATGTCAAAGCCTGCGCGGCGGGCTTTGGCGGCGATCACGGCGCACTCGTTGGCGGCGGCTTTGCTGGCAGCCCATCCAGATGCGCTTTTTACCTTGGCGGACCATTCGTCCATTTCGGCTTGC
>JAJRRX010000008.1 GCA_024279075.1 Alphaproteobacteria bacterium
ACAGTGCGGGGTTGATATGCAAAACTATCTGGAATTTGAAAAAGGGCTGGCCGAAATTGAGGGCAAAGCCGAAGAATTGCGTGCAATGGCACGGCAAAACCCCGAGATGGATGTGGAAGCTGAGGCGGCGGCGCTAGACGTAAAAGCCGAGGCGCTGCTCGCCGAGCTTTATGGCGACCTGACCCCGTGGCGCAAATGCCAAGTGGCCCGCCACCCTGATCGCCCCCATTGCAAAGATTACATCGAAGCGTTGTTTCAGGAGTATACCCCTTTAGCGGGTGATCGTAACTTCGCGGATGACCACGCGATTATGGGTGGTTTGGCGCGGTTTAATGACCGCCCCGTTGTGGTGATCGGCCATGAAAAAGGCCATGATACCAACACCCGGATCGAGCGCAATTTTGGCATGGCCCGGCCCGAAGGCTACCGCAAAGCCACCCGCCTGATGGACCTCGCGGACCGTTTTAAGCTGCCCGTAATCACCATTGTGGATACTCAAGGCGCCTACCCCGGCAAAGGCGCTGAGGAGCGGGGGCAATCAGAAGCCATTGCACGTGCCACCGAAAAATGCCTGCAAATCGGTGTGCCTCTGATTGCTGTGATTATCGGCGAAGGCGGCTCTGGTGGGGCTGTGGCTTTTGCCGCATCTGATAAGCTCGCCATGCTAGAACATTCAGTTTATTCGGTTATTTCACCCGAAGGCTGCGCCGCCATTCTATGGAAAGACTCCGAAAAAATGCGTGAAGCTGCCGAAGCATTGCGCCTGACAGCACAAGATCTCGCCAAGCTATCCGTGGCCGATCTGGTGATCCCCGAGCCGGTAGGCGGGGCGCATCGCGGCCGTGAAACCACCATTGCCTCTGTTGGCGACGCGATTGAAAAACTGCTGACAGAGCTGGAGGAGCAAGACGGTGTGGCACTTGTGGCCGCCCGCCGCCAACGCTTTCTTGATCTCGGGCGCTCACCACTTAACTTGTAGCGTCTTCCGTCACAGCACTCAGCACGCCGCTCAGCAGCTCAATAACGCCCGCAACATGGGGCTTGCTGGCCACCATCGCGCAGCGGGCCTTTATCTCCGTGGTTGCATTGGCCGGACACATTGGCACTTCGACATAGTCCAAAATCTTGCGATCATTTTCACTATCGCCAATCGCATAGGCGTTCTCTGGTTTGAGCTTAAAATGCTTAAGTAAAAACGACGCGGCGGTGCGCTTGGAAAAGCCCTTCACCAAAATATCAATCGAGGTGCTGGAATTGGTCCACTTAAAGCCAAAGGCGCGGTAGTGCTCGGCCATGGTTTGCCGATGATCTGCAATATCTTCAACCGTCATATCTCGCATGCCATCCCACGAAATACTCAGCGAGCCTTCATTGCCCATTTCAAGCGTATAATTAGCCTCCACCAGCAGTTTTCGCAGCTTGCCTAGTTGGGCGCGCTTGCTATTTTTCACCCAAAGAATCGGCTTATCCTTTTGCGGATCAAAAACATATGCGCCATTTTCGCAGATAAACGGTGAACGCAGGCCCAGCACCTGCCCCATCGCCTCGGCATAAGGCTGCGGACGGCCGGTGGCGAGGCAAAAGCCGATATCTTGCGCTGCCAACTGCCCCACAAGGTGCCGCACTTGCGCCAGCCCCGCCATATTGAGCGGCGCGTGTTTGCCCTCCACAAGGCAGCCATCAATATCGCAAAATACTATTTGGTCCATTTAACCCTCTACAAGCCTGATCTCTGCTGCATCAAAGTTGATACGCACATTCTGGCCCATAGTAAACGGGTTTGCTGTGGTGTCTGCAATGGCAAAAAGCGGGCCGAGCTCGCTATCAAGCGTATATTGAATCTGGTTGCCCAAATAAGCCGCATAAGTGATGTTGCCCTCAAAGCCCTCGCCCTTATTGCTGAGTTGAATATGGTGCGGCCGCAGCACCATTTTGGAAGCACCAGTATGGCCGGCCTCATTAGGCACCATTATTTTGCGCCCCATTACGGCGATCTCCGCGCCACCATCTGAGGCACTCAGCACGTCGCAATCCACTAGGTTGGCATCGCCAATAAAGTCCGCAATAAAGGCCGATTTTGGCCGCTCGTAAAGATCATGCGGCGAGCCTTCCTGCGCGATTTCGGCATTGCGCATCACGATAATCCGGTCCGAAACCGCCATCGCT
>JAJRRX010000156.1 GCA_024279075.1 Alphaproteobacteria bacterium
CGGCAACCAGGCTTGCACATCATAAAAATGGGTCAGGCTTTCCCAGACCTTGCGGTCATAGCCCGTGGCACCAGAGGAGATCATCGACGAGGCAACACCTGTTGCAAATGCCTGTGAAATTTCAGCCGCTTCAATCTGCACTGGCAACATGCCGGTTAGCTCGGCCAAGCGCGCGGTGGCGCTGTTATAGGAGCGAAACTTGATGCCAGCCATATCGGCAACCGAGTTCACTTCCTGCGCAAAATACAGCCCTTGCGAAGGCCACGGCACCGAGTAAAGCATCTTCAGATTCTGCGCTTCCAGTGCGGCTGCCATCGGGCCTTTGGCCGCTTCAAACAGGCGCTCGCTATCCTCAAACGAGGTGGCGAGGAAGGGGATCGAATCAAACCCGAACAGGATGTTTTCATTCTGGTGGCCCGAGAGCAGGCGCTCGCCAATGTTCACTTGGCCAGTTTGCACAGCGCGCTTAATTTCGCCACCCGCAAAAAGCGAGCCGCCGGGGTGCGTGACCAGCGTTAGGTCGCCGCCCGTGCCGGTGGTTACACATTGAGCAAATTCAGCGCCCACAGCCGAGTGGAAGTTGGTGGCCGAATAGGCCATTGGCAGGTCCCATTGCTCAGCATATGCAGCGGTGCTCAGGGCAAGGCCGGTGGCAATGGTCGCCACTGTGGTTATCGTTTTCATGTCAATCCTCCCATGGATTTGGTTAAGTAAAACGCATCGGGTTGAACGCTTCGAAGTCTCGATTGCTTCTTTTTTTTGCGATCATGTCCGCGAGTATACGGCCCGTTTTTGGCCCGCCTGTCAAGCCGATATGGTGGTGGCCAAAGCCCGTATAAATACCGGTTTTGCCGATCTGCCCGATCAGGGGCAGGCTGTCTGATGGCGCAGGGCGGTGGCCCATCCACTCCTCGGTGCTCTCGAATTCCAGCGCAGGGAAATTCTCTTTTACTTTGCGATACAGGAATTCCAGCGGCGCTTTTGAGGGGCCAGCCTTCAGCCCACCAAACTCGACAATGCCCGCACAGCGCAGGCCGCCCGCCATCGGCGTGGCTACAAATTTGCCAGCAGCAATCATCAAGGGCTGGCGCAGAGTTTGGCTCGGGTTTTTAAACACCACATGGTAGCCGCGCTCGCTTTCGAGCGGGATATTCAGCCCCAGCTTTTTCATGAGCGGCTTGGACCAAACCCCCGTGGTCAGCACCACGGTTTCGCAATCCATCCGGCCTTGATCAGTGATCACGGCGCGCACGCGGCCCTCCACCAGCTCAAAATCTTTCACCTCGGCTTGGCGCACTTCACCCCCCTCGGCCTTTAGCACCTCGGCAAGGGCCTGCACATAGCGGGCGGGGTCGCTAATATATCCGTGGTCTTTCATCACCGCCAGCAGGGTGGTTTCAGGGCCAAGGGCTGGCTCGTAGGCTTGCACTGCATCGCCCTCAATGATTTCCGGCACAAACCCCGCCTCGGCCCGCAAGCCCCATGTATAGGCATCGGCCTCAAATGCGGCGCGGTTAGGGTAAGCAAAGGTATAATCGCTATGAGCCAGAAATTTCTCTGCCGCCGTGCCGCCCGCAAGTGCATCGTGTTGCGCGATGCTATCGCCCGTTATTTCCGTCAAGCCCTTGGCAATGCGGCAGGTATCGGCGTCATTCGCGTGGCTTAAGTATTTGCGCAGCCAAGGGTATAGGCGCGGCAAATATGTCCAGCGTAGAAACAGGGGGAATTCGCGGTCGAGCAGCAAGCGCGGCCCTTTGGCCCCGAGGCCCGGCGCGGTAACCGGCACCATGCCACACGCCGCCAGCACCCCGCCATTACCATATGATGTGCCCATACCCACCTCGGCACGGTCCAGCACCAGCACCTCTTTGCCCGCGCGGCGTAGCCACAGTGCAGTGGAAATGCCGACAATCCCCGCGCCAATGACGATAACTGGCGCGCTCATCCCATCCACCGGCGCACGGGGGCGTTGGCCTGTTCCAAGGGTTGGGTGATGATGTCTATCAGGGTGGGGCCGTTGTGGCTTATGGCTTGTTTCATTATGCTTTCCAGCTGTTCGGGGTCTTCCACCCGCCATGATTTCACGCCGAAGGCGGCGGCCACGGCGGCTTGGTCCACGCGGTTAAAATCTACGTTATAATAGCGCGCGCCTTTATCGGCCATTTGGCTGGCTTTGATCCAGCCAAAACTGGCGTTGGAAAACACGATATAGGTGATCGGGGCTTTGGTGCGGGTGATCGTTTCCAGCTCCCCCACCGTAAAGCCAAAAGAGCCGTCGCCCATCATCGCCACCACTTTACGCTCGGGCCGCCCGAACCAAGCGCCCAAAGCGGCAGCCATAGCATAGCCAAGCGCCCCATGCGCGCGGTTGGTGATAAAGTGCCGCCCCGCCTGTGGCAGTTGGTAATAGGCTGAGAAATACGGGCAGCTGGTGCCGGGGTCGCTCAGAATGGTGGCATCTTCGGGTAGCAGTTTTTGGAGGGTGGCGATAACACGCTCGGGGCGAATCGGGGCCTCTGTGCTGGCGGCCAGCTGGTGAAACCGCGCGAATTTGCGGGCTTTCAGCGTGGCAATCGCCGCCGCCCCGCCGAAGGTTTTGGCATCGCGCATGTCCAGCACTGCATTTGCTGCCTCAAGGCTAAGGCGTAGGTCGCCGACCACGCCAACTTCGGTGCGGTAATTGGCGCCGATGACCATCGGGTCACTGTCAAAATGCACGATTCGAGTGGTGGGGCTTGGGGCCTCCCAGCGCGCGGTGGTGGTGGAGCCCGCGCGCGCCCCCATAAACACAACCAAATCAGCTGCTTGCATCATCTCCCATGTTTCATCGGTGCCACCGTTGGAGCCAACCACTCCAAGGCATTGCGGGTTGGTTTCGGCCAGCGACCCTTGGCCGGAAATCGAGGTGGCAACGGGGATATCAAGGCGGGAGGCAAGCTGATTGAGCGCCTCCATAGCCCCTGCGATCACCACACCACCGCCGCACACAATCAGCGGGTTTTTGGCTGAAAGCATGGCCTCAAGCGCCGCTTCCACCGCACTTTGCTCAGGGGCGCAGCGGTAGGCGGGGTAGGTTTGCAGCGCCGCGTCCGCCCAAATATCCGAGGCCTCCACTGCGTCATACTGAATGTCATACGGCAGGCCCAAATGCGCCGCGCCGGGGCGGCCTGTGGTGGCGGCGCGAAAGGCCTTGCGCACCATGCGCGGAATGTGCACGGCTTGCTTTATTACGGTGTTAAACTTGGTGAGCGGGCGCATCAGGGCCTCTTGGTCCACCTCTGTCAGCGGGTATTTACCGTAACTGCCCACTGAAATATCGGTGGTAATGCCGAGCACCGCATAGCTGCTTTCATTGGCCTCCACCAGCCCCGGTAAAATATAGGTCGCGCCGCCGCCAGACGGCCCTTCGCACACGCCCACACGGCCCGTGACCCGCGAATATCCATCGGCCATATAAGCTGCCGAGCGCTCGTCGCGCGTTAGCACATGGGTCATGCTGTGGGGCAGTTCGCGCATGGCGTCATAAAACGGCAGGGTGGTATCGCCGCACAGGCCAAAAATATGCTGCACCCCGTGGGCCTCCAGCATTTTAACCATCGCCTCTGCGCCGTTGAGCTGTTTTTCCATCCACGTCCTCCCTTTACAAACTGAACCAGAAATCTCAGCATAAATACAGAGGTATTTATGGATTGGGTGGCGGCCTGTGCTAACCTTACCAAAAAGGAGCCGCAAAATGAGCGTAGAATATGGCGGAAAAACCGTCTACGGGGCCAATATCGGCATCATGATGCTGGAAACGCAATTCCCGCGTATTTACGGCGATATTGCCAATGCC
>JAJRRX010000157.1 GCA_024279075.1 Alphaproteobacteria bacterium
AGCGTGTCACGCGTGGACATAAAAACCTTGGCCGCCCCCGCGTCTATCAGCTTTGTCACAAATTCAGTTGGTTGTAGATATGCCATGATAACCCCTTTGGTTTAGGCTACTGAGCGGGCACGCAAGCGGGCGCCGTCCAGCAAGATACGGCCGTTTTCGACCCTAATTTCATAAGTGTTCACTGCGCCTTCATCGGCGCCTTGGGCAAGGCCGGTTTCAAGGCTAATCACCCAGTTATGCAGTGGGCAGGTCACAGCGTTGCCATGCACAATACCCTCGGAAAGCGGGCCCTTTTTGTGCGGGCAAGCATCATCAATCGCAAAAATCTTGTCGCCGCCCGTGCGAAAAATAGCCACGCAGCCAAGGGCGGTTTTGACCACCCGCGCGCCGCGTTGCGGGATACTTTCCAGTGGGGCAATATCAATAAAGTCGCTCATTCTGCGGCCTCCAGTGTCAGGTCTGCCAAGGCGGCCCATTTACGCGGTTGATACTCGGGTTTAGCCTGCTCGGCCCACGGGTCTTTGCGGTAAACAGTTTGCGAAAGCTCGAAGCGCGCCACCAGCGCGGCGCGGGTGTCTAGGTCCTCCACAACCTGCGAAATCACCCAGTCCAAGCCCACTTTGGCGACCCATTTATAGGGCCGATCAAGGTAAGCCGCGCTTTCGCGGTAAAGCTGAATAAACGCTGCCGCGAGGTCCATCACCTCGGCTTTCGTCGCCACCGTCGCCAGCGCTTCGGTCTGCTTTAGCTCCATGCCCGCCGCCCCCGCGACAGACACAAGATAACCGCTATCCACACAGATCACGCCCAAATCCTTGCAGGTTGCCTCAGCACAATTCCGAGGGCAGCCAGACACCGCCAGCTTCACCTTATGCGGCGTCCACGACCCCCAAAGCATTTTCTCCAGCTTGATGCCAAGCCCCGTGCTATCTTGGGTGCCAAAGCGGCAATGGTCGGTGCCAACACAGGTTTTTACCGTGCGCAAGCCCTTGGAATAGGCGTGACCCGAAACGAGGCCAGCCGCATTCAGGTCGGCCCACATTTCTGGCAGGTCAGCGCGCTGCACACCAAGCAAGTCTATCCGCTGGCCACCCGTCACATGGATCGTTGGCACGTTATATTTCTCCGCCGCGTCCGCAATCGCCCGCAGTTCCTGCGGCGTCGTCATCCCGCCCCACATACGCGGCACCACCGAATAGGTGCCGTCTTTCTGGATATTCGCGTGATTGCGCTCATTCACAAAGCGGCTTTGGGCATCATCCGCATACACCAGCGGGTATTCGCAGATCAGGTAATAATTCAACGCTGGCCGGCAGATATGGCAGCCGCAGGAGGTCTTCCAACCCATTTCCTGCATCACCGCCGGAATGGATTTGAGCGTTTGGGATTTAATCACCCGCCGAATGTCCTCATGGCTATGGTCGGTGCAGCCACAAATGCCAGCGGCGACAGGTCGCTCAAAAGCATCCCCCAATGTTGCCGCCAAAACCTGCTCCACCAACCCCGCGCACGAGCCGCAAGAGGCCGAGGCCTTGGTCATGGCCTTCACCGCGCCAAGGCTGGTTGCCCCCGCTTGAATCGCCTCCACAATCGCGCCTTTGCACACGCCGTTACAGCCGCAAATCTCGGCGCTATCAGCCATAGCCGCCACCATCGCCAGCGGCTCACCGCCCTGAATGGTAGGGCCAAAAATCAGGGTTTCGCGGATCTCGGAAATATCCTCACCAGATTTCAACTTATCAAAAAACCAGCCGCTATCCAGCGTGTCGCCATACATCACGATACCGATAATCCGGTTCTCCCGCAGGATCAGCCGCTTATAAATCCCGCGCCCGGGGTCGCGAAACACAATCTCCTCGCGGCCATCCCCCTCGCCAAAATCACCCACGGAAAACAGATCAACGCCCGTGACCTTAAGCTTGGTCGAGACCATCGGGGCGGTAAAAGCCGCCCGCTCTGCCAGCAGCGTTTTGGCAAGCACTTTGGCCATGTCAAACAAAGGCGCCACTAGCCCGTAAACCACGGCGTCATGCTCCACACATTCACCAAGGGCATAGATGCTCGCATCCGAGGTGCACATAGCATCATCGACGACAACCCCGCGCTCTGTATGGATGCCCGCCTCGATCGCCAACCGCACTTCAGGCCGAATGCCTGCGGCCATAACCACAAGATCGGCGGGCAGGGTCACATCGCCCTCCAGCAGCACCGCCTCCACGTGGCTATCACCAACAATCGCATTGGTTTGGGCTTTGCAGATCACCGTTATCCCGCGCGCTTCCAGCTCTTTTTGCAACAAATAGCCCGCTGCGCCGTCAAGCTGGCGCTCCATCAAGTGGCCCATCAGGTGCACCACCGTCACCGCCATGCCCTGCTTATGCAGCGCCGCTGCCGCTTCCAGCCCAAGGAGCCCACCACCGATGACCACCGCGCGCGCGCCATCACGCGCGGCCTCCAGCATCGCGCCCACATCGGCAATATCACGAAAGCCAACCACACCAGGCAGGTCATTGCCGACCACCGGAATGAAAAACGAGGTCGAGCCGGTGGCGATCACCAGCTTGTCGTATTCGGTTTTGCCCTCGGGCGTGATCACCCGCTTGCCCTTACGGTCGATCTTCACCACCGGCTCGCCAAAGCGGGTTTTGATGCCA
>JAJRRX010000158.1 GCA_024279075.1 Alphaproteobacteria bacterium
CGGCAGCAATGGCCCCGAAGTTTTCGGCCTGTTCGGCCACGCCCGAAGGCGAGCCGTGGAACTCCACAAACAGGTGCGGGGTTTCGGGCAGTTTGGTGCCATTGGCGAGGTTAAACCCCCGTGCCATATTGGCGTCCACCAGCTCCATCCGCGCCATCGGAATGCCGCTTTGGATGGTGGCAATCACCGTATCCACGGCGCTGGCCACATCGGGGAAGGCGCACATGGCGGCTGACACCGCCTCGGGCTGGCCTTGCAGCTTCAGCGTTAGCTCGGTGATAATTCCCAATGTGCCTTCCGAGCCAACCATCAATTTGGTGAGGTCATACCCCGCGCTGGATTTACGCGCGCGCGACCCCGTGCGAATAATCCGCCCATCAGCCAGCACCACCTCCAGCGCCATAACATTCTCCTTCATGGTGCCATAGCGCACCGCCGTTGTGCCAGAAGCCCGCGTCGCCGCCATACCGCCCAAGCTCGCATTCGCCCCCGGATCGACCGGAAAAAACAAGCCCGTGGCCCGCAGGTCCTCGTTGAGCTGCTCACGCGTCACGCCCGGTTGCACCACCACGTCCATATCCTCCGCGTGCACCGCCAACACCGCGTTCATCCGGCTCATATCAAGGTTAATCCCGCCTTGCACAGCCAGCTGATGCCCCTCAAGCGCCGTGCCGGTGCCATAAGCCACCACGGGGCAGCCATGTGCGGCACATATTTTAACGATTTCTGAAACCTCTGTGGTATCTATAGGGAAGGCCACCGCATCAGGGGGGGTAACTGGATGGTAAGCTGCGTTCTCCCCGTGTTGTTGCAAAATCGCATCGATGGTGCTCAGTCGCTCACCCAGCAAATCGCGCAGGGCCTCAATAGCGGTTTCAATCGTCATCGGCTTCTCCTATTCTAGGGGCAAGCTATGCTCGCAACCGCGCAAAGGAAAGACCAAAATGGAACCGCTTGATGGCCATAACGGCCCCTATGCCGCCCCGGTAACCCTGCCCACGCAGCGCGTGCAGCCGGAGTGGATTGACTATAACGGCCACATGAATGTTGCCTATTACACCATGGCTTTTGACAACGCGATTGATGCCTTCTTGCAACAAGAGCTGGGCATGGGTGAGGCCCACGCCGCGCGGGTGAACCAAGGGCCTTATTCGTTGCAAAACAACGTCAGCTATTACGCCGAGCTGCTGGAGGGCGCAGGGTTTAGCGTCAGTGTCCGGCTGATCGACCATGACGCCAAGCGCATGCATCTGTGGATGGAGTTGCACAACGAGGCGGGCGAGCTGGCCGCCGCCTGCGAAAGCATGTTGATGAATGTAGACCACAGCACCCGGCGCTCCACGCCTTATGTTGGCTGGATTACCGAACGGCTGGCCACCATGCAAGAAAACCACGCAGCATTGCCCCGCCCCAAGGGCCTTGGTGCGGTTATCGGCATTCGGCGGAAGGGCTAAGCCATGCTGGCAGACTTGCAGCACTTTCTGGCCAAGCTTTGGCGCAATGGGCGGGCGGAGCTTGGCCATGGCTTTAAAACCATGCGTCAGCAAGGCCCGAGCCAGCTGCAATTCTGGCTGATCGCATTGGTGATCGGTGTGCTGGCGGGCATGGGCGCGCTCGGGTTTCGGGTCGGCATCAGCGCGTTGCAGGAGTTTTTTTACGGCGCGTCGGATAAGGACCTGCACTCTCGGCTGGCCACCCTGCACTGGGCTTGGGTGCTGGGCATTCCGATTGTCGGCGGGCTGGCGGTGGGGCTGCTGATGCAGGCCTTCAGCAAAACCCGCAGGCCGCAATCCTTGGCGGATGTGATCGAGGGCGCGGCCCTGCGCGAAGGGCGGGTGGATAAACGCGAGGGCATTGTTTCCACTTTTGTTTCACTGATCACGCTGTCCACCGGCGGCTCCACCGGCCGAGAGGGGCCAGTGGTGCATTTCGGCGCCGTGATCTCCACCTACATCTCCGGCTGGATCAAGGCTGATGGTATTACCGCACGCGACCTGATGGGCTGTGCCGCCGCCGCTGCCGTCTCCGCCTCGTTCAACGCCCCCATCGCGGGCACGCTGTTTGCGCTCGAAGTGGTGCTGCGCCACTTTGCGGTGCGGGCTTTTGCGCCGATTGTCATCGCCTCTGTTGCAGGCACGCTGGTCAGCCGCTGGCAAATCGGCAATGTCACCGAATTTGCCTTGCCGGTGTCCGATATCGGCTTTTACGTCGAGCTTCCGGCGTTTTTGCTGCTGGGTTTGGTCTGCGGCCTCGTCGCCTTCGTGCTCATTCGCTCGATTTTTATCGCCGAGGAATTTGGCGATCTCGTGCAAAAAGCCACCCATATGCCCGATTGGCTCCGCCCCGCCGCCACCGGCGCAGTGCTAGGGGCCATCGCCATTTGGTTCCCCCATATCATCGGCGTGGGCTATGAAACCACCTCGCGCGTGCTAACAGGCCAAATCGGCCTGTGGCTGGTGATCCTGTTTGTCATCGTTAAAATCGCCGCTGTGGCGATCACCTTTTCGGGCCGCATGGGAGGCGGAATATTCTCGCCCTCGCTGATGGTTGGTGCCATGACAGGCCTTGCCTTTGGCTATATCGCCACTGCCATCGCGCCAGAGCTTTCGGGCGCTGAAACGCTATACGCCCTCGCTGGCATGGGGGCCGTGGCTGCCGCCGTGCTTGGCGCGCCCATCTCCACCACCCTCATCGTGTTTGAGCTTACGGGCGACTGGCAAGCGGGTGTGGCTGTTATGGTCTCCGTCTCCCTCGCCTCCGCCCTCAATGCAAGGCTGGTAGACCGCTCCTATTTCCTGACACTCTTGAAGCGCCGTGGCGTCCGGCTGGCAGAAGGCCCGCAAAGCTACATCCTCGCCACCATTTCAACAGGCCGCTTGATGCGCGCCCACGGGGCCGAAGACGGAGCCAGCGAAACCCGTTGTTTTGAGCTGATGGAGCAAGGGGTGAGCCTGCCAACGGATGCCACGCTTGAGCGGGCTTTTGCGCTATTTGACAATGGCAAAATCGAGCTTATTCCAATTACGGCCCAAAGCGATGAGACGGCGGAGCCAGAAATTCTGGGCGCTTTATTTTATATAGATGCGTTGCGGGCCTACAACAGAGCGTTGGCCGCGATTGCCCGCGAAGAGCATTCTTGAGGCGGGCGCGGGCCTTTATTTGCGAAAAGATGACGGCGGGCGGCCATAAAGGGCGGCAAATACCGCATTAAAACGCCGAAGGCTGTTAAAGCCGGATGCGAAGGCGATTTCTGTCATGGTCATATTAGTATCATTCAGCAAGCGCTTGGCGCGTTGTAACCGAAATGTTTGCGCCGTGCGCACAGGGCTGGCCCCGACATATTTGCCAAACAGGCGGGTAAGGTGCCTCGCCCCAACCCCGAGGCGCAAGGCCAGTTGCTCGGTGGTTCCGGTATCTAAAGCGCCGGCATCTATCAGCTTCAAAGCGCGCTCTACGGTGGATTTGGTGCCTTTCCAAGCAGGGCAAAACGGCGCGGTTTCTGGGCGGCAGCGTAGGCAG
>JAJRRX010000159.1 GCA_024279075.1 Alphaproteobacteria bacterium
ATGCCATGAGCCTACTCGCCGCGCGTATTATCCCCAAAGGCACGGCTTATAAGGATATTTCTTACATGCAGGCGCTTAAGCTCTCGACCACCTTTCAGGCGGGCATTGTAAGCTGGGTGGCCTTTTGGGCGTTGTATGGCCAAGGCTTTGGGGCAGAAAACCTCGCGTCGGTGGCGTCCTTCGGTGCGGCCTATATGCTGGTGATTTTGCTGGAGCCATTGGCAGACCTCGCCATTTTGGCCGCTGCCAAAACCCTGAGCCGCTATAAAGATAGCGGGCTGTTTACGCCGCGCTTATTTGCGACCGCCTAAAACGAAGAAGGCCGCGCAGCGATTGCGCGGCCTTCTTGTAAATGTGGTCGCCTATGCGTTGGCTTCACGCACCTTGTCAGCGGCTTCTTTGCTAAAGGCAATGCCGTTTTCTTCCAGCAATGTGTCCAACTCGCCGGAAATTACCATTTCGGTCACGATATCACAGCCCCCGACAAACTCGCCCTTTACGTAAAGCTGCGGAATGGTTGGCCAATCAGAAAATTCCTTGATGCCTTGGCGGATGCCCTCATCGGCCAGCACGTTTACGTCCTTATACTCAACGCCCATAAAGTTCAGCACGCCGGCTATGCGGCTGGAAAAGCCACATTGCGGCGCATCTGATGTGCCCTTCATGAAAAATACAACATCGTTGCTGGTGATTTGCTCTTTGATTTGCTCTTCTGGGGTGCTCATTTTATCTTCCTTCTCGGTTTTATTTGAATCTTACATCTTTGCTTTTCAGCGCTGAAATCTCGCTTAGCCTTTGGGCGCGTTCCACGCTTTCAAGGTCGGTGGCTTCCATGCCGAGTGGCTTTTTGGTATCTACAGTTTCTTTCATGCCGCTGCGCATACGCTCGGCGAGGGGCCGGGAGGCTTTGCCGCGCTTGAGCCAAAGCTCAACCAAAACAGCAAGGCAAATGGCAATGGCCACCCCTGCCACAATGCGCAGTAGCAGCATTATTCAGGCGCTTTGGTGGTGAGTGCCAGCGCATGAAGTTCGCCCGCAGGCCCGTCCATTTTGCCCTTGAGCGCCTTATAAACCAGCTGGTGCTGCTTTACCCGGTTCAAGCCTTTGAATTCTTCCGCCACCACACTGGCGGCATAATGCGCGCCGTCTCCGGCGAGGTCATCAATGCGCACTTCGGCGGTGGGGAAGGCGTCTTTGATCAGGGCTTCGATTTTATCGGCTGCAATCGCCATATGGATACTCCTACTAATTTAGTAGGTTATTTAAGGCAATTTGCCACGCGGTTCAAGGGGCGGTTTGGCGCAGGTTATTTAACCACATCACGCAAACCGCCTTCAAATGCGTCCTTTACGGCCGCAAGCGGGATGAACGCATCTGCAAGCGCCACAAACCCCCCGCCAAAACTGCCAATGTGTTCGGCGTGTATGTCTGCCGTGGCGATCAGGGCCAAAATGCCGGCGGTTTTGTCTTTTTGACAGGCGAGCAGGTAGCGCCCCTGATCTTCAGCAAAAAGCCATTGCACGGGGGGCAGGGGGCTGGTTTGCTGAATGATGACCCCGCATTTACCGGCGATACACATTTCTGCCGCTGCCAAGGCAATGCCGCCATCCGAAATATCATGTGCCGCCGTAATCAGGCCGAGCGTGTGCAGATGCCGGACAATCTCGCCCGCTGCCCGCTCTTGGACGAGGTCCACTTTAGGCGCATCGCCGATTTCCTTGCCAAACACGTCTGCCAGCAGCGCCGATTGCCCCAGATGTCCTTCGGTTTTACCCAGCTCTATCAGGTCATCACTCCAGTTTGGCGCTATGCGGATAACCTCATCAAGGCTGGCCAGCAGTCCAACGGCCCCGATGGTCGGGGTTGGGTGAATGCCGGTGCCGTCAGTCTCGTTATACAGCGATACATTGCCGGACACGATCGGCATGTCGAGCGCCAAGCAGGCCTCGCCGATGCCTTTGATACAGCCCACAAGCTGGCCCATGATTGCGGGCTTTTCAGGGTTGCCAAAATTGAGATTATCGGTGGTTGCCAAGGGCTTGGCCCCCGTTGCGCACAGGTTGCGATACGCCTCCGCCACCGCCTGTTTGCCGCCCTCAATAGGGTTGGCAAAGCAATAACGCGGGTTCACATCACTTGTAAACGCCAGCGCCTTTTCGGTGCCATGCACCCGCACCACGCCAGCGTCGGAGCCGGGGCGAATGGCGGTGTCGGCCAGCACCATATGGTCATATTGCTCCCATATCCACGCTTTGGAAGCGTGATTAGGCGAGCCGATCAGGGCCAGCAGCGCTTCGGCGGGAGAGATGTCCGGCACTTCGGTATAAGCCTCCGCTTTTGGTGTCTCCACCCAAGGCCGATCATATTCAGGGGCCTCGCCAGAGAGCGCCTTGAGGGGGAGGTCGGCCTTTATTTCGCCATTCAAGCGAATGAGGAAACGGTCCTCTGCGATGGTTTCGCCGACGATGGCAAAATCGAGGTCCCATTTGTCAAACACAGCCTTGGCAACGGCCTCCTTTTCGGGCCGCAACACCATAAGCATCCGCTCTTGGCTCTCGGAAAGCATCATTTCATAGGCGGTCATGTGCTTTTCGCGGCACGGCACTTTTTCAAGGTCCAAAATCACGCCAAGGCCGCCTTTATCGCCCATTTCAACCGCCGAGCACGTCAGCCCCGCCGCGCCCATATCCTGAATTGAAATCACCGCGCCGGTTTGCATCAGCTCCAGCGTCGCCTCCATCAGGCGCTTTTCGGTGAACGGGTCGCCGACCTGCACGGTCGGGCGCTTTTCCTCGATGGTGTCATCAAATTCAGCGCTGGCCATAGTGGCCCCTCCCACACCGTCACGCCCCGTTTTGGCCCCTAGATAAACCACGGGCATACCAACGCCGCTGGTCGCCGAATAAAAAATCTCGTCGGTATTCGCCAGCCCCGCCGCAAAAGCGTTCACAAGGCAATTACCGTTATAGCTTTTGTGAAAGCGGGTTTCACCACCGACATTTGGCACGCCAAAGCAATTACCATAGCCGCCGATGCCCTCAACCACGCCATGCACCAGTTGGCGGGTTTTGGGGTGAGAAGGCTCGCCAAAGCTCAGCGCATTCATCGCCGCAATCGGGCGCGCGCCCATGGTAAACACATCCCGCAGAATGCCGCCAACGCCGGTAGCCGCGCCTTGATAGGGCTCGATATAGCTCGGGTGATTATGGCTTTCCATTTTGAAAACAACGCATTGGCCATCACCAATATCAACAATCCCCGCATTCTCACCGGGGCCGCAAATAACCTGCTGGCCATCCACCGGCAGGGTTTTTAGCCATAGTTTTGAGGATTTATACGAACAATGCTCGTTCCACATGGCGCTAAAAATGCCCAGCTCGGTCCATGTTGGCTCGCGGTCGATCAGCTCGCGAATAAGCTGGAATTCAGCCTGATTCAGCCCGTGCTTACGGATGATTTCGGTAGTGATAGCCGGCTCGGCGGCGGTCTCGGTGGGCATGGACATCTCCTGCGCTTTGGATTCGCGCTCTTTTAACAGGTATGCCTCTGAATAATAGCCCTCTTTCTGTTACAAACCCGTTACAAACAAGGGTTATGCGCGAAAGTCGCGGCTCAAGTGTCACGGTTTTAGGAAATATGGCTATAAAATTGATAGGTAACGGAAATGTTATTGCCAATCAGGGGCGCTCCTAAGTTAGATTCATATCGATAAAAATATGTGCTAACCGCAGCCTAATCTATTAAAGATCATAAGGATTACCCCATGCTCAACCGCCGCAACTTTCTGGCCGCTAGTGCCGCCGCCACCGTTTTGGGCGTTGCCCGTTCATCCGCCCATCAGCTCGGCGAGGCTTATGTGCTTCCTGAGGAATATATGCCACGCGAAGTGCGTATTCGGGCGGAATTCGAGCCGAATATAGTGATTGTGGACCCAAACCAATATGCGCTTTACTGGACCATGGAAGATCAGCGCGCCATTCGCTATACTGTGGGTATTGGCCGTGGCAACCTTTATCATGATGGCGAGTTTTACGTGGGCCGCAAAGTGGAATGGCCCGATTGGCGGCCAACGCCCGATATGCTGGCGCGCGACCCAGACCATTATACCCAGTTTCGAGAAGATGGCATTTATGCTGATGGCCCGCAGCCCGGCGGCGTAAATAACCCGCTCGGCGCGCGTGGGCTTTACCTTTATAATGTCCGCAAACGCCGGGATACCTATTTGCGCATCCACGGCACCAATAACCCGCGCACCATCGGGGTGTCGGTTTCTAACGGCTGTGCCCGTCTGATAAACCCACAAGTAGAAGAGCTGTATGACCGCGTGCCTATGGGCACCCGCGTGGTGCTTTACCCTAAGGCAGGTGGCGCCGCACCACATTCGCAGGTCTAGATTGCTTGACCCTTGGCGGGAAACGGGTTCAAATGGTGTAAACCAATAGGAGCCCGCCATGCACCAGCCCGTAATTTCCGGCACCGGAGTTTTTACCCCTGATGAGGTGATCACGAATGATGAATTGGTGGTCGCCTTTAATGCTTATGCTGACAAATTTAACGCTGAGCATGCCGAGGCGATTGCGGCGGGGGAGGTGGCGGCGAAGCCCCAATCGTCCAGCGCGTTTATTTTTGCGGCCAGCGGGATTGAGCAGCGGCATGTGATGAATAAATCCGGCATTCTGGACCCTGACCGGATGTATCCTGAATTGCGCCAACGCCGTGACGATGAGCCGGGGATCATGGCGGAAATGGCGCTGGAGGCGTGCAACAAAGCCTTGGCGCAGGCGGGGAAAACAGCAGCAGATGTGGATGCGGTGATTGTGGCGGCGTCCAACATGGAGCGGGCCTATCCGGCGATTGCGATTGAAGTGCAGGACCTGATGGGCATTGAGGGTTTTGGCTTTGATCTGAATGTAGCCTGCTCCTCGGCCACGTTTGGCATTCAAGCGGCAAGTGATATGGTGCGGTCCGGCTCTGCCAAAGCGATATTGGTGGTAAACCCTGAAATCACCTCGGGCCATCTGGAGTGGCGGGACCGCGACTGCCATTTTATTTTTGGCGACGTCTGCACCGCAACTTTGATTGAGCGCAAAGAGGATGTGACGGTGCCGCATTTTGAAGTGCTCTCCACCAAATGCCTGACGCAGTTTTCCAATAACATCCGCAATAATTACGGCTTTTTGCGCCGCAACCGGCCAGATGGCGTGGCCGACCGCCGCGATATGCAGTTTATGCAAAATGGGCGGAAGGTGTTTAAAGAGGTGCTGCCGATTGTATCCAAACACATCCTTGGCCACCTCGCGGAGGCAGGGCATAGCGCGGATGAGTTAAAACGGCTGTGGTTGCATCAAGCCAATAAAGCGATGAACGATTTTATTGGTAAAAAGGTGCTCGGGCGCACGCCAGAAGCGGGAGAGCAGCCCAATATCTTGCAGGACTATGCCAATACCTCCTCCGCAGGGTCGATCATCGCGTTTTCGCAGTATTCCGAGGATATCACTGAAGGTGAACTCGGGCTTATCTGCTCGTTTGGGGCGGGGTATTCTGTCGGTTCTGTGCTGTTGCGCAAGGCCTAGCGGTGCGTGGGGACCACGCACCCTACGTTTTGGCGGCTTGCTGCCGTGCAAGGCCGCTATCGACATCATTAACGCCCACAAGCTTAACGACCAGCCTTAAGAACTGGTTTTCGGCGTGGTCACGGGTGCCATCTGTCAGCGCCAGCCGCCATAGGTCAACCACCAGCGCAAAGCGGTCTTCATAGGGGATAGCAGCTTTGATTAGGCGGGTGAAATGGACGGTATCATTAGCAGATGCTTCCACCTCTTCTGCGCCTTGGCGCAAGGTGCTGGC
>JAJRRX010000160.1 GCA_024279075.1 Alphaproteobacteria bacterium
AATCGGTAAGGTTAGGTAACAAGGGTAAATAACAAAGAAAAACAGGAATACTATGCCCCATAACAAGCTCGACCCGATTGACCGGAAAATATTGGCCGAATTGCAGGCTGATGGCCGGATGACCAATGTGGAGCTTTCCCATAGGGTTGGCATTTCGGCCCCGCCCTGCCTGCGCCGCGTGCGAACGCTAGAGGAAATGGGGCTGATCAAGGGCTACCACGCCGATGTAAACGCCCGCGATCTCGGCTTTGAAGTGCAGGTTTTTGCTATGGTTGGGCTGCATTCGCAGGCTGAATCAGACCTTGTGGAATTTGAAACCCGCGTGCAGGGCTGGCCTTTGGTCCGTGAGTGCCACATGCTGAATGGTGAAATTGATTTCATTTTAAAGTGCGTCGCGCCGGATCTTACCAGCTTTCAGCATTTCCTGACCCACGAGCTGACCTCGGCCCCCAATGTCGCCAGCGTAAAAACCTCTCTGGTCATTAGGAATGCCAAAGATGCACCGGGCGTCCCGTTTGATGTGCTCGAAGCGCGAGTGAACGCGTAAGCCGCGACCCAGCCCTCCCGCCCGCTGGACGATTTTGCTACGTAAAACGCCAGCGGTTGGGCGTGGCCTCGGCTGCGCCATCGGCAGGGGCCGTTCCGCGCCCCTCTGCGCAAGCGCATTCACCCCTTGCACAATTAGTCCGCACACTATGCGCCGCCGAGCGTAGCGAGGCCATAGCCCGTTAGGGCTACCGTTTTTGCTTGCAAAAACATGCCTTTCCCGAGGGGGGCTTTAGCCTCCCAGAGGGAAAGGCAAGCAGGCTCAGTGTTGCGCAATAACTGAGAGCATTCGGCCATAGCTCGGCAGATCATTGTGTTGTGTGTAGCGGTAAGAGTAAAAATCTTCGGGCGCGGCATAGGTGCAATGCCCTGTCCATTCAGCCACTACACCCGCCGCTCGTAGGCGGTGGAGGGCAAAGTTTGGGAGGTCAAAAAGATACTTTTCTTGCGGTGCATTGGCAAAGAACCGTGTGTATTCTTGAGATTCATCGCTGAAGGTTTCGAAAAATTCCGGGCCAACCTCGTAGTTTCGCTGGCTAATGCAAGGGCCAACCGCAGCCGTAATATTACGCGCCCCAAGCGCCCGCATGGCCTCAATCGTGGCCTCCAACACCCCGCCAATAGCACCACGCCAGCCAGCATGCGCGGCACCAATTACCCCCGCTTTGGCGTCCTGAAACAGCACCGGCGCGCAATCGGCAGTGAGCACACCAAGCGCGATACCGTGGCCATTGCTGACCATCGCGTCCGCCTTCGTGCCGAGCGCGTAATCCGCAGGTGAATTTATGGTCAACACATCAGCCGAGTGGGTTTGCGTAACAGAGTAAAGCTGTGCGGGCGCAACCCCGACATGCCCCGCAATAAGGGCACGGTTTTGGCCGATAAGCTCTGGGTCTTCGGGCGAGCCATAGCCGCAATTTAGCGATGCAAACACACCGGTCGATACCCCGCCGTGACGCGTAAAAAACCCGTGTGGGGCGGTTAACCGCACGGAGGTCATTGGCTTAAGTGTCATTTTCAAACCCCGCGATAACCCCGTAACTATCTGGCACCATTGCCAAAACCTTAAATAACTCACCCATTTCGCTAGCACTCACCAGCCGATGCAACGCGGCTTCTGCCCCGCCAAGCGCCTGCGCGCGCGCGGCAATGCCGACGTTTTGCAGGAAGGCCCCTTGCGTGGCAAACCCATGCGCTACCCCGTTTTGCACAAGGTCTTTAAACCGTACATGGGCCGTTAAGTCAGCCTCGCCGAGATGGGTGAAAACATCAACCATTTTATGCCCGCGCACAGCTTGAAAGGTGTCTCCGACCCCATCAAAACTACCATAATCCACCACCAATGCCGCGCCGCCCATCTTGGAAATTCGCTTGGTAATCACGCCCGAAATCGCCCGCGCCGCCGCGTTCACCTCCACAATCCTCCCAGTTTCCAGCCCCGCAAATTCTGTGTCCAAATCAGGCCGCTGAACTGTCTCTGACAGCACCCAAACCAGCCCTGCCCCAACCAGCCGCTCCTGCCAGCCAAAATCGTTTTTCACAAATTGCCGGATCGGCAGGGCATCAAAAAACTCGTTGGCAACCGCAAAAATGGGCGCTTCAGGGAGGCTTTCCAACCGCTCAATGTGGCGCACATCGCCCAAAGTTTGCCGTTGCACTTCGCGCAAACGAGGGCTGCTTTCCAGCAGGCAGACCTCCGCCGCCGCCATAAAATCAGGTGCCAGCTTTGCGACCCGCAAAATATCCGCCATCAAGGTGCCGCGCCCGGGGCCAAGCTCCAGCAATACAAACCGCTTGGGCGCGCCCGCTTCCTGCCACATATGCATCAGCCAAAGCCCGATAAGCTCGCCAAACATCTGGCTGATTTCGGGCGCGGTGGTAAAATCCCCCGCCGCGCCAAAAGGTTGCCGCTGCTGATAATAGCCATGTTCGGGGTGGCTCAGGCACAGGTCCATATAGCGGTCCAGCCGCATCGGGCCACTGGCCTTAATTTCGGCCTCAACAATGCTCTTGAGTGCGCTCACACTTTTTCCCGTATTTTAACCACCATCCACAGCCCGATCACGATCATCGGCAGCGAAAGCAACTGCCCCATAGTGACGCCGGTATTGGCGAAGGTAAAAATA
>JAJRRX010000161.1 GCA_024279075.1 Alphaproteobacteria bacterium
CGCGCCGCGCATAGTGGCCCCGCAGGTGCTTGTGTTTGCGGGTAATCACGGGGTGGTTGCGCAGGGGGTTTCGGCCTTTCCAGCGGAAGTTACGGCCCAAATGGTGGGCAATTTTGCTGCTGGCGGTGCGGCGATCAACCAGCTTTGTGAAGTGGCTGGGGCCAGCCTGAATGTGATCGCACATGATTTGGAAACCCCTACGCAAGATTTTACACAAGCGCCTGCGATGGCAAAAGACGACCTGCTTTTGGCGCTGCAAACGGGCTGGGGCGCGGTGGATGCTTCGGCTGATCTATTGGTGGTGGGCGAGATGGGTATCGGCAATACCACCAGCGCCGCCGCTATTGCCAAGGCGCTATTTGGCGGCGAGGCAGTGGATTGGGTCGGGCGCGGCACCGGCATAGACAGCGCGGGATATGAGCGTAAGATCGAAGCGGTTGAAAAGGGCGTGGCGCTGCATGCGGTGTCCTCAGGCCTTGATGTGCTGCGCTGCCTTGGCGGGCGCGAAATTGCGGCGATGGCGGGGGCTATGGCGCGGGCGCGGGCCTTGCGCATTCCGGTTATACTGGACGGTTTTATTTGCACTGCTGCTGCGGCCTGCCTGTTTAAGATCAACCCCGCCACGTTGGACCATTGCATCGCTGGCCACCTTTCAGACGAAAACGCCCATGGACGGCTGCTGGAAAACCTCCGCAAGCGCCCGTTGCTGGAGCTTGGCCTGCGCCTTGGTGAGGGCTCGGGTGGAGCACTGGCAATTAACATCGTCAAGGCCGCCTTGGCCTGCCATTCCGGCATGGCAACCTTTGATCAAGCCGGGGTTTCGGACGGGTAACTTAGCCACCTACAGGAACTCTTGCTCTCGGTCCAAGCGTTTGGCCAAGGGGGCGATGGTGAGGCCCTGAATGATGATGCTGAACAGCACCACGATATAGGTGATCGAAAGGATCATCGGCTTATATTCATTATCCGGCACTGAAAGCGCCAGCGCCACGGATATGCCGCCTTTTAACCCGCCCCAAGTCATGATCGGAATCACATCGCGGCGGTATTTTTTCCAGCGGGACAGCATAAAAATAGGCACGGCTACTGCCGCCAACCGTGCGGTAAGGGAAAGGAATATGCCAAAAACACCTGCCAAGATCATATCCTGATTAAAGGCAATAGCAAAAACCTCAACCCCGATCAGCAAGAAAAGGAGGGCATTGAGGATTTCGTCAATCAGCTTCCAAAACGCATTCAGATATTCCCGTGTTAGCGCGCTCATCCCGTGTTTCATCCCGACATCACCGATGAGAAGCCCCGCGACAACGGCCATAATCGGCCCTGATACCCCGAGTAAAACAGCGAGCTGATAACCACCAAATGCCAGCCCGAGCGAGAGCAAAACCTCAAGCGGGTAGTCATCAATCCGCTTCATCATCTGAAACACGATCCAGCCAAGCACAAAGCCCAAAACCGCGCCGCCAAGCGCCTCTTTGGTAAACAGAATAAGCGCCGATCCTACGCTGGCCTCGCCATGTGCCACAGCAGGAAAGGCCAGCCCGATAAGGAAAAGAAAAACCACATAGCCAACGCCATCATTAAACAGGCTTTCGCCCGCGATTTGGGTTTCCAGCGACTTGCGCAAATTGGCCTCGCGCAGCACACCAAGCACCGCCACCGGGTCTGTTGGCGAGATAAGCGCGCCAAAAACCAAAGCAATGAGCAGCGGCACGCCCATTACAAAATATAGCCCAAGCCCGGCAATGGCGGTTGAAAGCCCAACCCCGATGGTGGCCATCAAAGCCACGGTCCAGGCCTGCTCTCTTAGGTCAGATATTTTTACGTGTAATGCGCCTGCAAAAAGCAGTAGCCCGAGCATGCCTTCCAGTAATGTGTCTGAAAACTCAAGGCTTTCCACGCCGCCTTTAATGGTCGCCGATAGGCCCAATTCGGGCATAAATACATCAAGCACCATGATGCTGAGCGAGGCGATGAGCGCCACCACAAGTATCCCGATCGAGGCCGGAAGCCGCAGGAAGAAATAGTTAATACTGCCAAAGAGGCCAGCCAGCACGATCATAAGCGAGGCGATTTGTAGGGCGGTCATGGTCACTCCAGTTTATTTTCTCCGAGGCATAGCACAGTTTTGCGGCAAGCACATAAAAAATCCGCGCATTTCTACACGGGTTCAGGGAGATAGGGTTTGCGGGGTTAGCCGTCAAAATCCACCCGCTCAACCAGCCGCAAGGCCGCGCCGCGCAGTTTGGCAATGTCTGTCAGCGGGGTTGGGTCGGGCGTAAAGTCGCCCCAGCTTGCCACAAGCGCGCTTGGGGGCACATCGGGGTTCAGTGGATACTCAAAATTGGCTTCGGCATAGAGGGATTGCGCCATATCGGCTGTGAGAAATTCCATCAGTTTTTGCGCGTTTTCAGGGTTGGGGGAAGAGCCTGTCATCGCCATGCCAGACAGGTTTATATGGGTGCCAAGGCCGTTGAGGC
>JAJRRX010000162.1 GCA_024279075.1 Alphaproteobacteria bacterium
GTAGGAATTGTAGTAATCTGCGTAGCGCAGGGTAATGCCATAAACCACATCATCGCGGCGCGGCAATTCCGAATGTCGAAATGAGCCTGCCGGATCATAGATGATTTGCTGCGAGCCGTTGATGAGCAAGGCCGCGTGCTCGCCAAAGCTCGTATTTGTGTTCACCATGGTGAGCAGTGAAATATAAGCAGGCTCCGGGTTGGCAAAGCGGGAGGCGGCGATGTCTTCGGCCGGTGCCGTGCCCGCATTCGGGTTGGTACAGGCTGAAAGAAACAGGCTAACGCCAAGAAGAAGTGCTGCCGTGAGTGCCCGCATTGCCCGCGCCGATCAGGAGTTAAAGATGGCCAGAAAAACCAGAATACCGATGGAAATTCCTGAAAGCCAGATGATGCCTTTCACAAAGCCTGCAAAGGTTTTGTGCTGGTTGCTTACGTCCATGCTGCCGTGTTTGTAATCGCTCATAATGCGTCTCCCGTTTTGGTTTTGTCTGGTGTGCCAGAAAATCATGCGTTTGAAAAGGGGGTTTCAGCCGATGCGCCACAGAAACGCACCATCAGCACGGCGCGCGCGGCTGGCCTCGCCGATCTGGTGCAGGTGGTTAAGGTGGCCAATGGCCTCGACCAGCGCTAGCCCATATTCGCCTTCGCCAATTTTACGCTTGAAAAGCGGTTGGAAGCATTCCGCCGCTGTGCGCGGTTCAGCGAGATGGGCTTTTAAGCGCTCCAGCGCAGTATGATGGTTGTTAATCAGCTGCGAAAGGCGGGTTTTAAGGCCAGTAAAAGGCAACTTATGGCCCGGCAGCACGAGGTGCTCTGGGCGGGCAAAAGGCTTAAGGCGCTCGCAGCTTTCCAGCCACGCGCCCACAGGGTCGGCCTCTGGTTCTGTAGCATAAACCCCGAGGTTGGAGGAAATGCTGGCAATCACCTGATCGCCCGCGATCATCACATCGTCTGACCAAAGCGTAATATGGTCGGGCGCATGGCCTTGCCCAAGCCGCACCGTAAACGCGCGGGCACCGATTCGCAGGGTATCTCCCTCATCCAAGCGCTTAAAGCCCAGTGGCATCGGGGCCACGACATCAGCAAAATTAAATGGCCGCTCGGCTTTGCGCTTCTCGTAAAAATCAGTATCCATCCCTGCGCTGCGGTAAAAGGCCAGCGTTTCCTCGGGCCATGTTTCCTGCACGTCGAGCGTTAGCATCCGCGCGAAAAGCCAAGCCGTGCGGGTGGCCCACAGCTCAGCCCCATGCGCCGATTGCAGCCAGCCCGCCATGCCGACATGGTCAGGGTGGTGGTGGGTAAGGATCACCCGCTTGATAGGCTTGCCTTTAAGCGGCCCCGCCATCAAAGCCTCCCACAAAGCGCGGCCTTTACGAGAATTCATCCCCGCATCAATCACCGTCCAGCCGTCGCCATCTTCCAGCGCATAGATGTTCACATGGTCAAGTTTCATCGGCAGCGGCAGGCGGATCCAGTGGATGCCCTCTGCCACCTCGATCATCTCGGCCCCTGAAGGCGGGGTTGCAAACGGGAATTTTAGAATGCTCATAGGGCAAGCGGGTCGGCATAAAGCGGGGCATCCCCCTCACGGGCGGCAGAGCACAGCGCATCCACTACCTGCATGAGCTGCCGGATATGGAAGCGCGCCAGCGGCAGGCGGTCCTCGTCAGCCATCGCCGCTTTCAGCAAATAATGCCCACCCAGCGCCAGCGCAAAGGCGCGCAGATATTGCGTGGCCCCGGCAAAGCGCGCATTTGGCTCGGCGCTTAGCATCCAGTGGGTTGTCATGGTCAAGCTATTCTCTGCCCCATTCAAAAAAGCCGCCAAGTCGGGGTGGGCCTCCTCTGCAATCGCTGCCGTCAGCCCGATTTCAGCAATCAGCGCAAACGCCGCCTTGCCGCCATCTTTCAGCTTGCGGCCCACCATATCCATCGCCTGAATGCCGTTAGTGCCCTCATAAATCGCCGTGACCCGCACATCACGATAAAACTGCGCCGCGCCGGTTTCCTCGATATAGCCCATGCCACCCTGCACCTGCACCCCCAGCGCAGCCACCTCGCAGCCGGTATCGGTGCCAAAGGCCTTGGCGATGGGCGTAAGAAACGCCGCGCGGGCGGCTGCCGCCTCGTCACCGTTGGCGCGGGCCAAATCAAGGCTAATCGCGCAATCAAGGCATATCGCGCGGGCGGTCTGTGTCAGCGCCTTCATTGTCATCAAGTTGCGCCGCACATCCGCATGGCCGATAATCGCGGCCTCGCCTTCTACCGGCGTGCGCCCCTGCTTGCGCTCATGGGCAAATTCCAGCGCCATTTGGTAAGCCGCCTCGGCCTGCGAAAGCCCTTGAATGCCCACACCCAGACGTGCGTTATTCATCATGGTAAACATTGCCGCCATGCCGCCGTTTTCAGCCCCGACCATCCAGCCCGTGGCCCCTTCAAAGGCCATCACCGCCGTGGGCGACCCATGCAGGCCCATTTTATGCTCAAGGCTCACCGCGCGCAGGCTGTTGGCTACGCCGGGGTTGCCCGCCGCATCCGGAATAAACTTCGGCACCGCAAACAGCGAAATCCCCCGCGTGCCCGCCGCCCCTTCGGGCAGCCGCGCCAGCACAAGATGCACGATGTTTTCCGCCACGTCATGGTCGCCCCAGCTAATAAAAATCTTCTGCCCCGTAATGCTAAAGCTACCATCACCATTATCCACAGCCTTGGTGCTCAGCGCCCCCACATCCGACCCCGCCTGCGGCTCTGTCAGGTTCATCGTCCCTGTCCATTGCCCCGAAACCAGCTTCTCAAGGTAAATGTCTTTCAAAGCATCCGAAGCATGATGCTCAAACGCCTCGATCTGCCCTTGGGTCATCAGCGGGTTGAGCGCGAGGGACAAGCAAGCCGACGACATCATCTCGTTCACCGCCACCGTTAGCGCCATCGGCATGCCCATGCCGCCGTAAGCCTCGGGGCCATTCATGCCAACCCAGCCGCCTTGCGCTAGTGCCTGATATGCCTCTTTGAACCCCGGCGAGCAGCGCACCACAC
>JAJRRX010000163.1 GCA_024279075.1 Alphaproteobacteria bacterium
CACATCAGCGCCTGAACGCACGAGGCCCGCGCCATCTCGCAGCAGCATATTGCAACCTGTGGCGCGAGGGTCCAAGGGGGAGCCGGGCACGGCCATGACCTCTCGACCTTGATCTAGCGCGTTGCGCGCGGTGATGAGGGAGCCGGATTTGGCGGCACCTTCAATAACCACAATCCCGAGCGAAATGCCGGAGATGATCCGGTTGCGCCTTGGGAAGTGGCGCGCTTGGGGCGAGGTGCCAATTGGGGCCTCTGATACGATTAACCCCTGTTGGGCGATTTGCTGATAAAGCGATTTGTTTTCGCGGGGGTAAACGGTGTCTACCCCGCCGGCAAGCACGGCGATGGTGCCGGTTTCAAGGCTGGCGGCATGGGCGCTGGTATCGACCCCGCGCGCAAGGCCGGAGGTGATGACATAACCTTCGGGGCCAAGTTCCTCTGCTAAAATACGGGCCATACGCTGGCCAAGGGAGGAAGCATTGCGCGCACCTACGAGGCCAACGCTTGGGCGCTGGGCAAGCGCTGTGTTGCCGATGGCCCAGAGCACGGGAGGCGGATCAGGGATAAGGGCGAGGTGGGGCGGATAATCCGGCATGCCAAGGCACAAAAGCTCGGCCCCGAGTTTGAAGCCTGTTTCCAGCTCGTTAATGGCGTGGTCGATATTGTAAGGTGCATAGCCTTTGGCACCAGCCGAGGCGGCAACGGCGGGGAGGGCTTGAAGGGCGGCATCAGCATTGCCGTGCTCCCGCAGCAACCGGATGAAGGTGCTGGGGCCAACGCGGCGGGAGCGAGCGAGGCGCAGCCACGCGAGGATTTCGCTCTCGGATTGCGGCAGAGCGCCGCCGGCGATTTTTTGGCTATGGGGCATGGGCTGTGTCATTAACCTTTTGTGCATGGAAATGGTTAACAGTGGGTAAACATTGCGCATAGGAAATGCGGCGATGCTGTGGGCATCGCCGTTATTTCATGTAGCCAATGGATTGGTCAGGCGGGATACCCTGAGCCTTAGAAACGGAAATATCGCGCCGGTTAGCGAAGGGCCAAACGATTTTACAAATGGTGCGAGCAAAGCGCAGCACCCTACAATCCCAATGGCCGCCTTTGGATTTGGTATCGACGGAACGCAGAGGGCGTTTTTTATTTCTGTGCCCGACGCGATTTTCCCGTAAGCCTTGCGGCTGTGTCTGGCCCGTAACGTTTTAGCTTAAATGTATCAATAAGACGTAAGCGATGCGCGCGGTGAGGAAAAGGGCGCAACACCTTGTGTTATTCAATGAGTAAAATCTAGATTCCTAGGTATCTAGATACCTAGGAATCTAGTTATGTTTACACGGTATTAAAAGGCGTAAAAACATAGGGTTACGTGGTGAATGGTTTTTGTAAATGTTTAAAAACTATAGCAGCTATACCGTGATGGAGCGCCATTACCCCGCCGAGCCACCTACAGTAAGGCCGCCGATCAGCAGCGTCGGCTGGCCCACACCCACAGGCACGGTTTGGCCCGCTTTGCCGCAAGAGCCGATGCCCGGGTCCATCGTGCTATCATTACCGATAGCGCGCACTTGGCGCAGGGCCGAAGGGCCGTCGCCAATCAGTGTCGCGCCTTTTACCGGATATTTGATCTCGCCATTCTCTACCTTATAGGCCTCGGTGCAGCTAAACACGAATTTACCGTTGGTGATATCCACCTGCCCGCCGGAGAAATTGACCGCATATATACCGTCTTTGATCTCCTTGATTACATCCCCGGGCGTCGCCTCACCGCTTTCCATAATGGTGTTGGTCATGCGCGGCATTGGCGTGTGGGCATAGGATTGGCGCCGCCCGTTGCCCGTGGCTTCGACCCCCATCAGGCGGGCGTTTTGGCGGTCTTGCATATAGCCAACCAGAATGCCGTCCTCGATCAGCACATTCCTTTGGCTCGGGGTGCCCTCGTCGTCAAAGCTGATGGAGCCGCGACGGTCGGGGATGGTGCCATCGTCAACCACGGTAACACCTTTGGCGGCCACTTGTTTGCCCATCAGGCCGGCAAAAGCGCTGGTTTCCTTGCGGTTAAAGTCGCCCTCCAGCCCGTGGCCGATGGCCTCATGCAGCAGAATGCCGGGCCAGCCGTTGCCAAGCGCTACATCCATGATGCCGGCAGGGGCGTCTTTGGCCTCAAGGTTGATCAGGGCGATGCGCAGGGCCTCTTTGGTGGCGGATTTCCAGTGGGCAGCATCAAGCAGCAACCCGATTTTGGAGCGGCCGCCAGAACCGTGGCTGCCTGCTTCGCGGCGGCCGTCCTTTTCAACCGTCACCGAAACGTAAAGCACGGTCATCGGGCGCACATCGCGCAATATCTCGCCTTCGGGGCGCAGGATCTCGACCTCTTGCAGGGAGGCACCGAGGCTGGCAGACACCTGAACCACGCGGGGGTCGAGCGCGCGGGCGAAATCGTCGATTTCCTTCAGGGTCTCGACCTTAAGGGCAAAGGGGGCATCGGTGATCGGATCGGCCTCGGTATAAAGCCGTTGGTTGGTTTTGGCGGGGGCGTCGGCGAGGGTGCCACCACCTGCGCCAATGGCCAGCCGCGCGGTTTCGGCGGCGCGGGTGAGCGAGGCCATGCTGATCTCGGAGGAATGGGCGTAGGCGGCGGTTTCGCCATTGATCGCCCGCAGGCCAAAGCCTTCGCCAGCATCAAAATTGGCGGTTTTCAGGTTGCCATCATCAAACATCAGCATTTCAGAGCGTTTACGCTCCAGAAACAACTCGCCATCATTGCCGCCCGCTACCGTATCTTGCAGCACCCGCAGAGCAGCGCTTTGGTCGAGGGTGGTTTCAAGCGGGCGAAAGGGGGTGTCTGACATTTGATGGCTCCTGTGGTTTGCTGCTAATATGGCGGTTCGGAGGCGGTTGGGCAACGGGGGGCGAAAAGAATCTGGGAAACTCCGGCGAGTCGGCCTTGATAAACCCGACAAAAGGGGCGTTTTCGGGGCTAGATATTCTTTAATTTATTCTTGTCATGCCGAAAATGTATTCTTTCTGTCATTTTTTTCTATTTCGCGGCTGAATGCCGCAAACGAATATCTTGTTATCTGCGTTCGAATATGGTTGATCTGTATCAACTTTACGACTGGCGACTCTCTGAAATGGGGGCGGCTACAAATATCGCGTAACAAGCGCGAAAGAATTGGGGACTATGATTATGAAGATGACCAGCCTTATTCGGG
>JAJRRX010000164.1 GCA_024279075.1 Alphaproteobacteria bacterium
CATGCCTCGCGTTGCGGCCTTGCTTGATGTGATGGTGATTTCGGATGTGACGGGCATTGTAAGCGCCGACACGTTTGAGCGCCCGATTTATGCGGGCAACGCCGTGCAAACCGTGCAAACCTCGGACGCCAAAAAGGTGATTTCGATCCGGACAACGGGTTTTGAAGCCGCTGGCGAGGGTGGCGCTGCCGCTGTTGAAAGCATCGCAGCCGCGGCGGATCCGGCACTTTCAGAATGGGTTGAAGATAAGCTTCAAACCTCTGATCGACCTGAGTTGACCAGCGCAAAAATTGTCGTTTCCGGTGGTCGTGGGGTTGGTTCAGAGGAAAACTTTGCACTTATCGAACAATTAGCTGATAAACTGCAAGCCGCCGTCGGGGCCTCCCGCGCCGCTGTGGATTCGGGCTATGCGCCCAATGATTGGCAAGTCGGCCAGACCGGAAAAGTGGTCGCGCCCGATCTTTATATCGCCGTGGGCATCTCGGGGGCCATTCAACACCTCGCGGGGATGAAAGACTCCAAGGTGATTGTGGCGATCAATAAAGACGAGGAAGCGCCGATCTTCCAAGTCGCCGATTTTGGCTTGGTGGCAGACCTGTTTGACGCTGTGCCCGCGCTGACCGAAGCGCTCTAAAACAATGGCCCGCCGTTTTGGCGGGCCACCCAAAACCGAGGACATATCATGGCTATTCAATCCGTTGGCGTTATTGGCGCGGGGCAAATGGGCAACGGCATCGCCCATGTTTTTGCCACGGCTGGTTTTAACGTGCTTCTACATGATATTTCCCCCGAGGCCGTTACGGCAGCCTTGGCCAAAATTTCGGGCAATATTGATCGCCAAATCAAGAAGGGGAAGCTAACGGAAGCCCAGAAGGCTGACACGCTGTCTCGCATTCAAGCTTCTGATTCTATGGCGGAAATTGGCAAAGTAGACCTAATAATTGAGGCCGCAACCGAAGTTGAAAAGATCAAACACCAAATTTTTGCCGACCTTGCGCCACACTTAGCCGAAAACACCATACTCACGTCCAACACATCGTCAATTTCTATCACACGTTTGGCAGCGGCCACCGCCAAGCCAGAGCAATTTATGGGGCTGCACTTCATGAATCCCGTGCCGGTGATGCAGCTTGTGGAGCTTATTCGTGGCATTGCTACCAGCGAGCCGACCTTCAAGGCGCTTGAAGAGGTGGTGGTGCGGCTGGGTAAAACCTCAACCAGTGCAGAAGACTTCCCGGCCTTCATCGTCAATCGCATCCTGATGCCGATGATTAACGAGGCGGTTTACACGCTCTATGAGGGCGTGGGCACGGTGCAAAGCATTGATACTTCACTGAAACTCGGAGCCAACCACCCGATGGGGCCGTTGGAACTGGCTGATTTTATCGGGCTAGACACCTGTTTGGCGATCATGAACGTGCTGCATGATGGGCTGGCTGATACTAAGTACCGCCCCTGCCCGCTTTTGGTGAAATACGTGGAAGCCGGCTGGCTGGGCCGCAAAACCCAGCGCGGGTTTTATGATTATCGTGAAGGAACGCCGGTACCGACGCGCTAGCGGCCTTCGCCGAAAAAATCATTCACCAACGCGTAGAGCGCGGTCATAAGTTGCTCTGCCTCGGGGCCTTCGGTGGTGACATCAATCTGAGTGCCTTTGGAAGCTGCAAGCATAAGTAAACCCATGATCGAATCGCCACTTGCGCTTTCACCATCTTTGCTAACACGCGCCGTGGCGTCAAACCGCTCACAAATTTCCACAAACTTAGCCGAAGCCCGCGCGTGTAGGCCTTTTTCATTTTTTATATCGAGCAGCATCTAATCTTCACCCTTTTTGTAAGGTTCCATAGAATTCATATACTTACGGCCCGCTTCGCAAGCGCAACGGGTGGAATCATCCAATGGCATATGCCGAGATTTCGCGAGCTTTACCAAGAGCGGCAGGTTGGCCCCATAGATCACTTTGCGCGCGCCACTTTGGCAGGCGTTGATGGCAAGGTTTGACGGTGTGCCGCCAAAAAGATCTGTCACCACTACCACGCCGCTGCCATCGTCCACTTCACTTACCGCTAAACGTATTTCGGCCTGCTTGGCCTCACGGTCATCCCCGCGCGATATCGAAATCGCCCGTGTGCCGGGTTTTTGCCCCACCACATGCTCCATCGCGGCTAAATATTCGGCGGCCAAGCCACCATGGGCAACAATTACGATACCAATCATTTCTGTGCGCCCCCCGCTGGCCAATGTTCCATTTCTTTATGGCGTGTACTGACCATCCAGCCCTTTTCTGCCAGTGCGGCTGCCAGCTTTTCGGCAACAAAAACCGAGCGGTGTTGCCCGCCAGTGCAGCCCATACCAATGCTAAAATAGGCTTTACCCTCCGCTTGATAAGCTGGCAAGAGCAGCTCAACAAAATCCTGCAATTTATGGAAAAATGGTTCAAAAATAGGGTCTTCCGATACATACGCCGCTACGGCTGGCACAAGCCCCGTAAGGGGACGCAGCGCTGATTCCCAATGCGGATTACGCAAAAACCGGCAGTCGATCATCATATCTACCCCGCGCGGCATGCCACGCTTATAAGAGAAAGATTGCACCGAGATCGAAAGGCCACAATCCTCTGATTTGTTAAACCAGCGTGCCAATTCCGTCCGAAGCTGGTTTGGGCTAAGTTCGGACGTATCAATAAGAATATCAGCCCGATCCCTTAGGCTACTCAGCAATTCGACCTCTTGCTGAATACCCAAAGACGGCGTGCCATCAGGCGAGGCCGGATGGCGGCGGCGGGTTTCACTGAAGCGTCGAATAAGGGTATCGGCGCGGCAATCCAAGTAGAGCAGCGTTGGGGTGTAGTTAGAGTTATTCGCCATATTATCAACGATTTCCAGCAAAGCTTCACTGGAGAAACCACGGGTGCGGCTATCCACGCCGATGGCCAAAGTTTGCCCGGTTGGCGGGCCCAATAATATCCGGTCAATCAAATTTAGCGGTAGGTTATCAATCACCTCAACACCAAAATCCTCTATTGCCTTAATCGCAGTTGTGCGGCCAGCCCCAGCTGGGCCAGTTACGATCACAATTTCCTGTTTTCGTTGTGTTGTATTCAAATTACTGTGTCGGCAAAATTTGCCCACCTCCTAATAAACACCAAACAATCGCTCCTAAATTCAGGTTTCCCTTTCCACAAATCAGCGGAAAGATTTGACCAAGAATTTCAGTATTCTGCGCCTCGGGTAGCCGTGACGGCGCTGACTCATCCAAATTTACCACAAATGCCAACCTTGCGGTATCAACAGATTTCACCGTTAGGATACCAACACCGCGCGCCTCAACAATACCCTTTATACTATCCGGACAAGCAAGGATAACATCATCGGCCAGCAGCCGCATTTCCACCGCATCATCCGCCACAAGATCAGCCCCGAGCGCCATAAGCTGCAACGCAAGCGCCGATTTACCCGAGCCAGATGCACCAAGAATAAGCGCCCCAGATCCGTCCCTTGAAACAGCCGTGCCGTGCCGTGATGTCATCTTGGTAGTTTGACGATAAACAATGCGCCGTCCTTTTCTGTGTTATACGCAACTATTGTGCCGCCATGCGCCTCGATGATCTGTTTTGAAATCGCCAAGCCAAGCCCAGAATGCTCACCAAATTGAGCCTCGGGCCGCTCGGAGTAAAAGCGGGAAAACACATCCGCTAGGTTTTCTTCTGGAATGCCGGGGCCATTATCGCTGACTTCAATCATCACGCTGTCATCGGCTGACGGCGATATTTTGACCTTCACCCAGCCATCATGGGGCACAAAACTAAGAGCGTTGGTGATGAGATTGGTGAAAACTTGCTCAAGCCGGCTGGATAACCCACGAATGCCACATGGGTTTACCGAATTCTGGTAAATAAATTCAACTTCCGGGTATTGGCCTCTTTGCTCAAAGCTTTGCATCATCCCTTTGAGCAGAGCACAAATATCAACATGTTCCCAAATATCTCGAACCAGTTCCCCTTCGAGTCTAGACGCATTCGAAATATCGGTTACGAGGCGGTCAAGCCGATCAACATCGCTTTGAATCACAGTAAGAAGTGCTTTTCGCGATTCATCGTCCTGCACATAAGAAAGGGTTTCGACGGCCGATCGCAGCGATGTTAGCGGGTTTTTAATTTCATGGGCCACATCGGCGGCAAAAGATTTATTTTGGTCAATTTGCTCAAGTAAAGCGTCAGTCATATTCCGCATCGAGCGTGAAAGATCACCTATTTCGTCGGGCCGAGCTGTTAGGTCCGGAATGTTAACCCGCGCAAGGTTTAACCGTTCACCCGCTTCAACACCGGTATTTTCTGCTGCTGCCGAAAGCCGCCGCAAGGGGCGGGCGATAGAATTGGCTAGCACCATTGACAGCACAATCGAAGAAATTGTTGCCAAAAGAAACATTTGCAAAATCTGCTCGCGCGCGGTGCGGATAATGGTATCCACCTCCCCATTTCGCGTGGAAACTAAAATTGCGCCCTCAGCATTGCCTGCAGTTTGAATGGGTAAAGCGGCGGCAATATAGATTTCACCATTAACAGAAAGGTCTATATTTTTTGTGCGACCGTTGGCAGCAATGGCCTCGGCTGCAAGCTCGCCCAAGTGCGTTTGCAGATTCTGTGCTGACTCTTCAGGCGAGTTTCGATTGGGCGACACCGACAGCGATGACCAGATCTTTTGAAAAAAACCGGTCAGCTCGCTTGGTGCCGGATTTGCGGTGGATTTCTGCCGATTACTCGGCGTAAAGGAAAGGACGACATCGCCATCTTTGTTATAAATTTGGACAATGGAATCCGAATTCGCAACCATCGAATCAAACAAAGACCGAAAGGCAGCGCCTTCGACATTTTCGTAGTCCGCATCACCGGCATGGCTACGAATGGCCGCCGAGATTATTTCAGCCTGCCGAGCCAAGGCATCCCGCCGAAACGCTACCTGCGTATCTTGTGACTGGTTTAAATAAAGCACGCCACTCACAAGAATGCCAAGTGCTATCAGATTGAAAAGGATGATTTTTCGAGCCAGTGGCGAGCGGTTAAACACCACCCAGCGCTTGGATTTTGGGCTATAGGTTTCAACCCGTTCCAAGCTCGCTAAGCCAGCAGAAATATCCTCCTCTTTCGCCATTTAGGCCTCGTTATACCGATAGCCAACCCCGTAAAGTGTCTCGATCGAGGTGTAGCTTTCATCCACCTTTTTGAACTTTTTGCGCAGCCGTTTGATGTGGCTGTCAATGGTGCGATCATCAACATAAACTTGGTCACTATAGGCGGCATCCATCAACTGGTTGCGGGACTTAACCACGCCGGGCCGCTCGGCGAGCTCATGCAAAATGATAAACTCGGTCACAGTCAACACTACGGGGTTTTCTTTCCAGGTTACCTTATGGCGTTGCTTATCCAAAATCAGCGAGCCAGATGTGATCACATCCTCATCGGGCTTTTCCTCATCGGCAGTTAGCGAAATATCATTGCGCCGCAGCACAGCTTTGATCCGCTCAATCAACAGCCGCTGGGAAAACGGCTTGGCGATATAATCGTCGGCCCCCATAGAAAGCCCGACAACCTCATCCATTTCATCATCTTTAGACGTCAAAAATATCACCGGCAGGGTGGATTTTTGCCGCAACCGCCGCAAAAGCTCCATCCCATCCATCCGGGGCATTTTTATATCAAAAACTGCCAAATCAGGTGGGTTATCTTGTAAGCCAAATAGCGCTGACGCCCCGTCATTATAGGTTTCGACCTCAAATCCTTCTGATTTGAGCGCGATTGAAACTGAAACTAAAATATTACGATCATCATCTACCAAAGCAATTTTTGCCATATTAACCTCCGGCCTGCGCTTTTTGCTACTGTCACCTATATCATACAAACTTGCAACCGATCTTCGGAAATGTTCCATTTTGTTGCGCTGCGACATTTTTTCCGCAACAAAGGAAAAAAACACTGGATTTTGTATTTTCAATCCGCTTTACCAAATTCACGTAAGTGTGCTGGCAAATAGCCCTTACCCGCGTAGTTAAAACTTAAGAATAGGGGCCTCGGCCTCGAAATTTGGAGCATCCAGACGATGATGACTGGCAAGGTAAATCCGACGCAAACGCTTGAAGCCACAGGCATAACGGGCGTAAAATCCGCATATTATAACTTGTTGGAACCGGCGCTTATGCAGCACGCGGTTGCGCGCGGCGAAGGCGATATCGGCATTGGCGGCGCATTTTTGGTATCAACAGGCGAGCACACTGGCCGCTCCCCTAAAGATAAATTTGTGGTCAACGAGCCCTCGGTCAAAGATACAATCTGGTGGGAAAACAACCCCCCAATGGAGATGAAAGCCTTTGATAACCTTCACAAAGATATGTTGGCGCACCTGCAAGGCCGTGACGTATTTGTAGAGGATCTGTTTGGCGGTGCGGACCCAGAATTTCGACTAAATGTGCGCATGATAACCGAGCTTGCATGGCACGCGCTCTTCAATCGCACAATGCTGAGGCGCCCGGCTCTTGCGGAGCTTGAAAGCTATGTACCTGAATTTACCTTTATTAATTGCCCAAGCTTCAAGGCGAACCCAGCGCGGCATGGTTGCCGCTCTGAAACGGTGATCGCTATTAGTTTTGAGAAAAAACTCGTGCTTGTTGGCGGCACATCCTACGCGGGCGAAAACAAAAAATCAGTGTTTTCCGTGCTAAATTACCTGTTGCCGGACCGCAATGTTATGCCCATGCACTGCTCGGCCAACCACGCCATCGATGACCCTGAAGACACCGCAATTTTCTTTGGCTTGTCGGGTACAGGCAAAACCACGCTTTCCGCTGACCCTGATCGCACTCTTATTGGCGATGACGAGCATGGTTGGTCCGATAAAGGCACGTTTAACTTTGAAGGCGGCTGCTACGCCAAAACCATCAATTTAAGCCAAGAAGCCGAGCCGGAAATCTATGCGACCACCAGCAAATTTGCCTCTGTTGTAGAGAATATGGTCTATGACGAGCACACCCGCGAGATCGACTACACCGATGATAGTTTAACGCCCAACATGCGCTGCGCTTATCCGCTACACTACATTGATAACGCGTCAGAATCCTCCCTTGGTGGGCTGCCAAAAAACATCATAATGCTCACATGTGATGCCTTTGGCGTGCTGCCTCCGATGGCGCGGCTTACACCGGCGCAGGCGATGTATCACTTCCTCTCAGGCTTCACCGCCAAAGTGCCCGGCACTGAAAAAGGCGTGACAGAACCAATCCCGACATTTTCAACCTGTTTTGGCGCTCCTTTCATGCCGCGCCGACCAGAAGCTTATGGTAACCTATTACGCGAAAAGATCGCCGCGCATGGGGTGAACTGTTGGTTGGTAAATACCGGTTGGACAGGCGGGCCAAAAGGCAAAGGAGGTTCTCGAATGCCTATCCGCGCAACGCGAGCATTGTTAACCGCGGCCTTGAGCGGCAGCCTTGACGATCGTGAATTTCGAGTTGACGAGAATTTTGGCTTTGAAGTGCCCGTATCGGTAAAAGGCGTGGCCAAAATATTGCTGGACCCGCGCCGAACATGGGAAGACACGGAAAGTTATGACCAACAAGCCTCTAAACTAGCACAAATGTTTGACGACAACTTCAAACAATACGAACCCTTTGTGGATAAAGAAGTGCTGGCAGCGGCAATAAAAGCCAAAAACTAAGCATTGAACACATTTTGGGCAGGCACCGGCCTGCCCAAAATGCCCGCACTAATATTTCTCTACAGCAATATTTTTTGTATTTTTGTTGCGCCACCATTGACGCATCAGCAAATCGCGCATAAGCATACCTTAATGCTGCAATGCACAATAGGGGTCACTTCCATGCCAAATACAGATAGTCCAATCCTTGAAAACCTCACCGCACTTTGTGGAGATGCCCTAAAAGATGCTTCGACCAAACTTACGCGTATGAAAGACTATGTAAAAAACCAAGTTAAGAAAGATGGTCGCGTAGAAGCAGATCTACTAGAACAGAATCAGTATGTCGCGCATGGGTTATCTTGGTTTACGACTTACTTTGAAGCTTTATCATCTTTAAATAATTGGTACGAGCATGTTGTTATTATTAAGCAATCTAGTAAACTAGAGACATTAATGTTGCAAATCGGTTTTGCAGAGTTTCTCGCTCAATTTTACCACGGGATTCCAATGTCTCAAGGCGAAACCATTCGCCCAGAACATTTTGGTGATATAGGTACGCAAAACGAAGCCACGAAAAACCTTATCCAAAACGGAAACACCGATAATGCCCGCAAAGCCCTTGTTAACGAATTAATCCGGCAAACTGGTGCACTGACATTCGGAGTAGACGGCTTGGACGATGAATACGCCATGATCCGCGAGCAGTTCCACAAGTTTGTCGAAAGCCGGATATCTCCCAACGCTCACGAGTGGCATCTGAAAGACGAGCTTATCCCCGACGAAATAATTGCGGAGATGGGAGAACTCGGTGTATTTGGCCTCACCATTCCAGAGGCGTTCGGCGGATTTGGTATGACCAAAACCGCGATGTGTGTGGTGACAGAAGAGCTAGCCCGTGGCTATATCGGCGTCGGCTCTCTTGGCACCCGCTCTGAAATTGCGGCCGAACTCATTCTTTGTGGCGGCACTGAAGCGCAAAAGCAGCACTGGCTTCCAAAAATCGCCGATGCCTCCATTTTGCCCACGGCAGTATTTACGGAGCCAAACACAGGTTCGGACTTGGGTAGCTTAAAAACCCGCGCTGTGCGAGATGGCACGCAGTATAAAGTGACGGGGAATAAAACGTGGATAACCCACGCCGCCCGTGCAGATATTATGACAATGCTCGTGAGAACAGACCCGCAAAGCACTGACTACAAAGGCCTTTCTATGGTAATTGGAGAAAAACCTCGCGGCACAGAAGGCAATGATTTTCCGGCCAATAATATGTCTGGCAGTGAGATTGAAGTGCTCGGGTATCGCGGCATGAAGGAGTATGAGCTCGGGTTTGACGGATTCGAAGTGGCCGCAGAGAATTTGCTTGGTGGTGTTGAGGGCAACGGCTTTAAGCAGCTCATGCAAACATTTGAGGCTGCGCGCATTCAAACCGCCGCGCGCGCGGTGGGTGTAGCACAAAATGCGTTGGAAGTGAGCCTGAAATATGCGCAAGAGCGTGTGCAATTTGGCAAACAAATCATCGAATTTCCGCGTGTATATAGCAAAATTGCTATGATGGCGGTCGAAATCACCATAGCGCGTCAGCTAACCTATTTTGCAGCAACTGAAAAAGATGCGGGTCGCCGCTGTGATCTTGAAGCGGGCATGGCAAAATTGCTTGCCGCACGGGTGGCTTGGGCGGCCGCCGATAACGGTGTGCAAATCCACGGCGGCAATGGCTTTGCCACAGAGTATCCGATCAGTCGAATCCTTTGTGATGCCCGCATTCTCAGCATTTTTGAAGGAGCTGCGGAAATTCAAGCCAATGTCATCGCGCGCAGAATTTTAGCTTAACGCTAAACCATATCAAATAGCCGGAGTCTGGCTTCAGGCAAAACCGCGCGGCTTGTGGGGACAAAATTTGCAAAAAAATAGCCGCTCAGCCTTAGTGCCTCTCGGAAATCTTCTGGAGACACATCCATAAGCGCTTCTTCTTTCAAAAACTTCGGGAAGACCAAGAGCTTATCCTCCCATCCCGCAGCGGATTCACGGCCAACAGCGCGGCCTGATTTCGGAGAAACATGCGTAAGGTCTCGCACCTGTCCGGTTACCGCACATTCCGACAGGTCAAGCCCATAGCCCATCGTTTCGAGCATTTCTAATTCGAAGAGGCAGTAGCGATGCTGCCAATGTGCACCCGTTTGGATCCTGTCTAGTAGATTTAAACACGTGTCAAATAGAGCTGTATTCGGCTCGCGCTCCGGTAAGTACTTGATAAGCATAGCTGATATCGCATTAAATCCATACAGCTTCAAGCGTGTCGCGAGTAGAATAGCAGATCTTGCCTGTATTAGTTCAACGGTAAATGACCCAAGCTGATCTTCAAGTCGTGCGCGCCATGTGAGTGCCAATTGGTTGCCTGGCTGCAACATAGCAGCCGATTTTCGAGAGCCGCCACCACGGACCAGCCCCGTGTGGCGGCCATGCATTTCTGTTAGCACATCAATGATGGCCGCTCCTTCGCCATGGCGTCGAACCGATAGAAGTATGCCTTGATCTTGCCATTCCATTTGATGAGACTAACCGAAAAGCCCCTCTTCGTCGAGCAAAGTGCGCCCAGAGGGATCTTCGACCTCTATGACCCAAAGATCCGGGTCAAAAGCGCGCTGCCGGGTAACTACTTTATCCATTTCCGGCTCAAGCCCCGCTTCCAAAAGGCTCCAAACCCTTTGACCGTCACCATCATACGTCCTGTGAAAGAGGCTGGCATTGCCATTTAGGGAGTTGGATTTTACCAGAACCGCACCAGCTGTTGCATCCCCCTTAAAAACAACAAACGCCGGAATATTGGCAATATCTAGCCGTCTAAGATAAGCCTGCACCCAAAACGTTGCTGTCAGGCGGGGCACCTAGTCGCCATCCTTAAAATTAAGGCCCATCTCGCTATAGCGCTCTTTATCTTCCAGCCAATTCGGACGCACTTTTACCTGCAAAAAAAGGTGAACTTTGCGATCCAAAAACTCGGTCAGCTCTTGGCGTGCATCCATTGAAACACCCTTAATGGTCGCCCCTTTTGGCCCCAGCAAAATGCCCTTATGCCCCGAGCGCATTACATAAATCATCTGATCAATCCGAACGGAGCCATCTTTTCGATCCTCCCAGTTTTCCGTTTCCACAGTAAGCTGGTAAGGCAGCTCTTGATGCAAACGAAGCGTCAGCTTTTCTCGGGTGATTTCGGCTGCAATCTGGCGAAGTGGTGCATCGGCGATTTGATCTTCGGGATAATGCCAAGGGCCTTCGGGTAGCGCCCCCGCAAGCCATGATTTTAGCTCCCCTACGCCAAAACCTTTCTCAGCGGATATCATAAAAGTATTTTCAAAATTATACATTTTATTCAATTCACTAGTAAGTTGTAAAAGCTTTTCAGACTGTGTTTTGTCAATTTTATTGATAACCAAAGATACCCGCACAGTACTCGGAATATGCTCCGCTAGCCCCTCCAAGATCGCTTTCACGCCTTCGCTAATACCACGATGCGCTTCTACCAAAAACAGCACCAAATCAGCATCAGCAGCCCCGCTCCAAGCCGCTGAAACCATAGCGCGGTCCAACCGCCGGCGCGGACGGAAAAGCCCTGGTGTATCGACAAATACAATTTGGCTTTCGCCTTCTAATGCGATCCCGCGGATACGCGCCCGCGTGGTTTGCACCTTATGGGTTACAATTGAAACCTTGGCACCAACCATGCGGTTAAGCAGGGTAGATTTACCAGCGTTTGGCTCGCCAATTAAGGCCACAAATCCGCAATGTCGGGTCATGTTAAATCCTTAAGGTTTTCAAGCAAAGCCGTGGCGGCCTGCACCTGCGCTGTCTTTTTTGAAGCGGCTTCGCCACGCGCGCTATACCCGTTGGTCAGGTTTGCTTCGACCTCAAATATTGGCTGATGGTCAGGGCCAGAGCGCCGGATATCGGTGTAGACGGGCGTTGGCAGGCCCCGTGCCTGCGCCCATTCCTGCAAAGCGGATTTCGGGTCAACTGCCCGCGCTTCAGCGGTAAATATACGGTTGCCCCAAAGCCGTAAAATCAGTGTTTGTGTGGTTGAAAAACCGGAATCCAGATAGACAGCCGCAATCACCGCTTCCATCGCGTCGCCAAGCAAAGCCACTTTACGGCGCCCACCGGAGCGCATCTCGGAGCGACCTAGCATTAAGGCCTCACCAAGATCTATTTCAGCGGCAACCTCGGCACAGGCTTCCTTTCGCACAAGGGCGTTAAAGCGCGGCGCAAGCTGCCCCTCTCTCGCCGTTTGATCGGCCTCAAACAAGGCTTGCGAGATCACGAGCCCTAAAACCCGATCACCCAAAAACTCTAAGCGTTGGTTATCATGGTCTTTTTTATTGGAGGCAGAGGCATGTGTAAGGGCCTGCCTCAGCAAGCCCTCATCGGCAAAGCTATGGCCAAGCCGCTTTGTAAATTGTTGTAATGCGGCGGAATTGCTCACTCGATTGCCTTAAAAAAGCGATCGGACCGCCATGTCCAGAAGTAAAACATCGAGTTGCCAGCAGAAGAGAACATGATCCGATCTGCGCGGCCAATGATATTTTCACGCGGAACAAAGCCGACGCCACGGTTGGGGCCGGTTTGTGAGAAGCGGCTATCAACCGAGTTGTCGCGATTATCGCCCATAAAGAAAAATTGATCTTCAGGGACTACAAATTCTTCGGTGTTATCCACGCGAACATCCCTGATATTAAGAATGCTATGCGATACACCATTTGGCAAAACCTCGGTAAAACGCTCTTTTATACAATCTGCATCCGGTGCAGGCCGGTTGGCGCAACTTGGGCGGCTCTGCTCTGGGCCTTGCGGGGTGTTGGCCTCGATAAATCCGCCATCCGGCGTCACCTCAACCGGCGCGCCATTTATATAAAGCAACCCTTCTTTAACTTGAATGCGGTCGCCAGGCAGCCCGATCAGGCGTTTTATATAGTCAGAGCCAAGCACAGGGTGCTTAAAAACAACCACATCGCCGCGCTCGGGGTCAGAGCCAAAAAGGCGCTTATCACTGCCTTTGGCAAAACCGCAGAAATCTACGCCAAACATGCTTGGGCAGGAGGCATAGGAGTAACCATAGGCGAATTTATTGACAAAAAGAAAATCACCAATCAGCAGTGTGGATTTCATCGAGCCTGACGGGATCCAAAATGGTTGGAAAATCAAAGTGCGGATAGCGCCTGCAATGAGCAAAGCATAAACAACTGTTTTGATCGTTTCGGCGATCGGACCGTCTTTTTTCTTTTCGGAATCAGCCATGGGACTCTTTCAAACTGGGATAGGCGCTATGTGAGGCCGCAAAGGCAGGATGTCAAGCTTCAGGCACGGCTTCGATGATAACAAAAGCCTGCGCCCACGGGTGATCATCGGTGAGGGTTACGTGGATTTTTGCGACATGGCCAGCGGGGGTCATCCGATTTAGGCGTTTTAGCGCCCCGCCATAAAGCTCCATTTCCGGCTGGCCCGTTGGCAGGTTGCGCACTGACATTTCTTTCCAGGCAACACCCATGCGCAATCCGGTGCCAAGCGCCTTGGAGCAGGCTTCCTTTGCAGCCCAGCGTTTGGCATAGGTTTCAGTGGTTGCAGCGCGATATTCAGCTGTTTTCTTTTCAGTTTCGGAGAATACTCGTTGCACAAATCGAACACCGAACCGCTGGATCGTGCCCTCGATCCGCTCAATACTTACCATATCCGAACCTATGCCCAAAATCATGCCACAGATACACCGCTGGCCTCTTGCCGCGCCTCATCCATCAGGGCCCGCATGCGACGGATGGAGGAATCAAGGCCTGAGAAGATCGCTTCGCCGATGAGAAAATGGCCGATGTTTAACTCCATCACCTCAGGCAGAGCGGCAATAGGCTTTACAGAGTCAAAGGTAATGCCATGGCCGGCTTGCACCTCCCATCCGAGATCAAGCGCTAGCGTTGCCATGTCTTTTAGCTTGGCAAATTCACGGTCGCGGTCCTCAACCCGCCCCTCGGCGAGGGCATCACAATAGGCACCTGCATGTAGCTCCACCACCGGCGCACCAATTTGGGCGGCGGCTTCTATTTGCCGTCGCTCTGCAGCAATAAAGATGGAAACGCGACAGCCTGCATCCTTTAAAGGCGCAATAAAATGGGCAATACGGTTGGCCTCCCGCGCCACTTCCAGCCCACCCTCGGTGGTGCGTTCTTCGCGCTTTTCCGGCACAATACACACGGCATGCGGTTTGTGGCGCAGGGCGATTTGCTGCATTTCATCTGTCGCTGCCATCTCGAAATTCAATGGAATATCAATGACATCAAGTATCGCCTCAATATCTGAATCAGTAATATGGCGGCGGTCCTCTCGCAAGTGGGCCGTAATACCATCAGCGCCGGCGGCTTGCGCTAATTTGGCGGCGCGGGCAGGGTCAGGGGTATCCCCCCCTCGTGCGTTACGCACAGTTGCGACGTGATCTATGTTGATACCAAGGCGAAGTCTGGAAAGAGTGTTCATGGGGGAGCCTCCATAAGTGCGGTGCTTAAACGCTACGCCGATAAAAACGGTTTGTCAGCCCTCCGGCTGTTTTTTTCTTGCCTTTTTCGCGAGTTTTTTGCGGCGTAGCTTTTGGTAAGCCACAATTATTGGCTTGGTCAGATAAAAGGCGGGAACGGCGAAGATAACACCCAAAAGCGTGCCGCCGATAAAATACGGCAACATGACTTCGGAGAAAAAATCTTTCATCCCGGCTATGTGGGTATAGTCGAGCCCAAATAACCCCTTGAAGGACTCCCATAACCCACGAAAAGCCTCGCGAAAGGCCATGCCAACGCGCTTCAAGTCATGATCAGCGGGGTCTCGACCAAGAAGGAAATTCCCTAATTTGAGCGCCGCCCCGATGATAAACGGGAAGGTAAGCGGGTTGCCAATAGCCGTGCCAGCAACAGCCGCGATCAAATTACCCCTGAGAATTTTGGCCATGAGCAAAGCAAAAATAATATGAAACCCGAAAAAGGGCGAAAACGAGATAAACACCCCAAAAGCCACGCCACGCGCAATTCGCGTCGGGCTATCAGGAATGCGCCTAAGCCTATGGCCAAGGTATTTAAGCGTGCGCCACCACCCCGCGCGGGGCAGGATATAGCTGCGCAGGGTCTCAACCCAGTGCAGTTTATCGCGGCGCTTAAAAACCATTGGTTTACCCCTTAACTATCTCCGCCATCATGCTCGGCCAATTCGCATAAGCTGGTATCCCGAAAGCGGATAACCTCGGCCACATCCGAATCTGCATTGAGGGCGGTTTCTACGTTGGTGAGATGTTCAATATCTCGCACCATAATGTCTAGCCGGATTCGGTAAAAATCTGGCTTACGGGCGGTAAAATCTATGTTGACGATATTTGAGCGG
>JAJRRX010000165.1 GCA_024279075.1 Alphaproteobacteria bacterium
AGGCGGCTGGTTTGCAGTGCCAGACCCAAGCCTGACCCTGCAATTTGAAACCCGCTATCAGCTAGCTTATGGCGAAGATGCCCACCGCCTTTCGGGCCTTGCTTATGATGGCGTGGCCGCCGTAGGCGCGATGATAAGCTCCGCCCGCGCTCTTGGTGAGCGCAACGCGTTTTCGGCCCAACGCCTGACCGACCCGGCCGGTTTTGCTGGCGTCACCGGCATTTTCCGCTTTAAGGCAGATGGCACAAACGAGCGTGGCCTTGCGATTATGCAGGTCGAAAACGGCGTTGCCAATATGATCTCCGCTGCGCCGCGTAGCTTTGGCGGTGTTGGCAGCTAGTGTTGGATTTCAACAACAAAGACCTAACACTGGGCGGGCTGATCGGCGCGCCCAGTGACATTTGGAGCACTGATACCGTGCGCGCGGAGCTGGAAGACAAGCTCTTTTCTGCCAAAGATAAAACCGTAATTCGGGCCACTTTGGTTGAGGTGCTTAAGGCCCATATGGCGGCGGGCCGCAGCGTGATAGAGACCGCCTTGGAAGACGAGCCTTATCAAGGCCGAAGCGCCACCCGCGCCTATGCATGGCTGGCTGATCAAGTGGTGCAGCAAGCACTTAGCACCACGCTTAAGCACCTGCATCCGGTTTATAATGCGACCTCGTCCGAGCGCCTGAGCCTTGTGGCTGTGGGGGGCTATGGGCGCGGGGAAATGGCGCCGTTTTCTGATATCGACCTGCTCTTCCTGACCCCCTACAAACAAACCGCTTGGGGCGAGAGCGTGATCGAAAGCATGCTCTACACCCTGTGGGATTTGCGCCTAAAAGTCGGCCACGCCACCCGCACAGTGGATGACTGCATCCGTTTAGGCCGTGAAGATTACACCATTCGCACAGCCCTTCTGGAGCAACGCTATATCTGCGGCGATCAGGCATTGGCCGAGGAGCTGGACACCCGCCTGTGGAAAGAGCTTTTTGAGGGCACGGCCTCGGAGTTCATCGAAGCCAAGCTTGCCGAGCGCACCGAGCGCCACCGCCGCCATGGCGACGCCCGCTATGTGGTCGAGCCAAACGTGAAGGAAGGCAAAGGCGGGTTGCGCGACTTGCAAACTCTGTTTTGGATCGCAAAATACATCAACCATGCCGGCGGGCCGGAGGACCTCGTGGCAGCCGGCATGCTGACCAAAGACGAGTGCACAACCTTTATCGAGGCCGAAAGCTTTCTTTGGACTGTGCGCACGCATTTGCACCTGCTTGCCAAGCGCGCCTCTGAAAAGCTGAGCTTTAATATGCAGGTGGACCTCGCCAAAGTGCTGGGCTTTGAAGATAGCGCCGGCATGCGCGGGGTCGAGCGCTTCATGCAGCGCTATTTCCGCCACGCCACGCATGTCGGTGAGCTGACGCGGATTTTTTTAACAGACCTTGAGGCGCGGCATGTTAAAGCCAAACCAAGCATTGGGCGCTGGCTTAAATCTGCCTTTAGCTGGGGCCGTGATGGCACGCCGCGTGGTTACACCCTACACGATGGCCGCCTAGATGTGGTAGACCAAAAGGCGTTTCTTAGCGACCCAATCAACTTCATGCGGCTTTATGAGGAGGGCCTGCGAAGCGGCACCCTCATCCACCCCGACGCCATGCGTTTGATCGCGCGTAACCTGCATTTGATTGATGATGATTTCCGCAATAACCCCGAAGCCAACCGGATATTCTTGGACCTGTTGCTCTCGCATAACAACCCAGAGCGCGCCCTGCGGCGCATGAACGAGCTGGGCGTGCTCGGGGCGTTTATTCCTGATTTTGAGCTGATCGTGGCTATGATGCAATTCAATATGTATCACAGCTACACGGTGGACGAGCATACCATTCAAGTCATTTCCAACCTGTTTAAAATCGAGCAGCAAGGGCTGGTGGAAGACCTGCCGATTGCCTCGGAAATTCTGAAAGCGGGGATAAACCGCAAAGTGCTTTACGTGGCCCTACTGCTGCACGATATCGGCAAGGGCCGTAAAGAAGCCCATGAGGAAATAGGCGCGCGGATTGCCGCCGAACTCTGCCCGCGACTTGGCTTGCACTCCGCCGATAGTGAGCTGGTGGAGTGGCTGGTGCGCAACCACCTCGTCATGTCTGACGTGGCGCAAAAGCGCGATATTTCGGACCAGCGCACGGTGCAGGATTTTGCAAAACAGGTGAAATCGGTGACGCGGCTCAAGCTGCTTTTGGTGCTGACGGTGTGTGACATTCGCGGCGTTGGGCCGAATGTGTGGAACAACTGGAAAGCCATGCTCCTGCGCCAGCTTTACAGCGCCACGCATGATCTGCTGACCGGCGGCGCGCAAGCGCAGAGCCAGTCGCAGCGCGAGGATGAGGCTCGCTCAGATCTTGCCAAAGCGCTGAAGAAATGGACCAAAGCCGAGATCACGGTGGAGCTGGAGCGGCATTATACGCCTTACTGGCTGGGGCTGGACCTACCCACACAAAAGGTGTTTGCCCGCCTCATTAAAAAACTGGGTGACGAGCCGTTTATCTCCGAAATCAAGGACGATGCCGAGCGCGCCGCCACCCGCGCTTGTTTTGTGATGCATGACCACCCCGGCCTGTTTGCCCGCCTCGCGGGGGCCTTGGCGCTTGTGGGGGCCAACGTGGTCGACGCCCGCACCTATACCAGTTCGGACGGCCTCGCGACGGCGGTGTTTTGGATTCAGGATAGTGAGGGCGCGCCCTTTGAGAAATCACGCCTCACCCGCCTACGCAAGATGATTTCGCGCACGCTGGGCGGCGAGGTTATCACCCGTGACGCCCTCAAGCCGCGCGATGTAATTAAAGCCCGCGAGCGGGATTTTAAGGTGCCAACGACGATTAGCTTTGACAATGAAGGCTCCGAAATTTACACCATTATCGAGGTTGATACCCGCGACCGCCCCGGTCTTATCCACGATATCGCCCGCACGCTTTCGGCCAATAGCATCTCAATCGCCTCAGCGATTATTGCCACTTACGGCGAGCAGGCGGTAGATACGTTTTACGTGAAAGACCTGTTTGGCCTCAAGCTACACAGCGCCGAGAAACGCCGGTTGCTGGAGAAGAAGCTCTACAAAGCCATCATCAAAAAGGATGAGGCATGATCCGCAAAATCCGCCTTGCCTCGGGGTTTTTTACTGTGGGCATCTGGACGCTCTTGAGCAAGGTGCTGGGCTTCGTGCGCGATATCATGATCGCCAATGCGATGGGCTCCGGCCCCGTGGCCCAAGCCTTCCTCATCGCCTTTTCTCTGCCCAACATGTTCCGCCGTTTCTTTGCCGAGGGCGCGTTTAACACTGCCTTCGTGCCAATGTTTTCCAAAAAGGTCGAGGCGGGCGACAACCCCGAGGACTTCGCCCGCGAAGCCTTTTCAGGCCTTGCCAGCATCGTGCTTGTCACCGTGCTGCTTGGCCAAATTTTCATGCCGTTCCTCGTGCTTGCCATGGCCAGCGGCTTTGCTGACGACGCTCGATTCGCGCTCACGGTGAGCTATGGCCGCATCGTTTTCCCCTACATCTTGTTCATCTCACTGGCCGCGCTGCTCAGCGGTGTGCTCAACGCCATTGGCCGCTTTGCCGCCGCCGCCGCCGCCCCCGTATTGCTCAACATCATCCTCGTTTCCGCTATGTATCTGGCCCAATTTATGGGTTGGGAAATCGGTACCGCGCTTTCATGGGCCGTACTGCTGGCGGGCTTTGCCCAAATGGCGCTGGTCTGGTGGGCCGCCCACAAAGCGGGCATCACGCTGCTCCCCCGCCGCCCGCGCCTTTCCCCCGATATGAAACGCCTCGCCATTATCGCAATACCCGCGGCGCTGGCGGGGGGCGTGGTGCAGATCAACCTGCTCGTGGGCCGGCAGGTGGCGTCTTATTATGATGGTGCGGTGGCGTGGTTATCCTATGCTGACCGCCTTTATCAGCTTCCGCTCGGGGTGGTAGGCATTGCCATTGGCGTGGTGCTGCTGCCTGACCTTTCGCGCAAGCTGCGG
>JAJRRX010000166.1 GCA_024279075.1 Alphaproteobacteria bacterium
CATGAGCCTGTTGGTGAAAAACGCAGATGTGCTGGTAACGATGGATGGTGCGCGCCGCGAGCTCAAAGGCGGTAGCTTGCTGGTCGAGGGCGGTGTGATCACCTCGGTCGGCCCAGAAATGCTTGCCGACGAGGTGCTGGATGCTTCGGGCTGTGTTGTTACCCCCGGCCTCGTGAACACCCACCACCACCTCTATCAAAGCCTGACCCGCGTGGTGCCCGGCGGGCAGGATGCCTTGTTGTTTGGCTGGCTGCAAACGCTTTACCCGATCTGGGCCAAGATGCGCCCCGAGCATATGAAGGTTTCGGCCCAAATCGGGCTGGCCGAGTTGGCGCTTTCGGGCTGCACCATGTCGTCGGACCACCTCTATCTTTACCCCGACGGGGTCACGCTGGAGGATACCATCGAGGCGGCGCAAAGCCTTGGCATGCGCTTTCACCCGACCCGTGGGTCTATGAGCATCGGCGAGAGCGATGGCGGCTTGCCGCCCGATAGCTTGGTGGAGCGGGAGGCGGATATTCTGGAGGATAGTATTCGGCTGATTGATCAGTGGCATGATGCAAGCGATAGCGCGATGCTGCGCATTGGCCTCGCCCCCTGCTCACCGTTTTCAGTGAGCCGTGAGCTAATGCGGGATTCAGCGCAATTGGCGCGGGATAAGGGCGTGATGCTGCATACGCATTTGGCAGAAAACGACGAGGACATTGCCTATAGCCTAGAGAAATTCGGCTGCCGCCCCGGTGAATATGCCCGCGATCTTGGCTGGGTTGGCGAGGACGTATGGCATGCCCATTGCGTAAAGCTCGACGTGAACGAGATTGACCTGTTTGCGGCCACCGGCACCGGCGTAGCCCATTGCCCGTGCTCGAATTGCCGCCTTGGCTCTGGCATTGCGCCGGTGCGCCAAATGCGCGATGCGGGGGTTAAGGTCGGCCTTGGGGTTGATGGATCGGCCAGCAATGATGTGGGCGATATTATAAGCGAAGCGCGCCAAGCCATGCTGTTGCAACGGGTGCAAAACGGGGCCGATGCCTTTTCAGCCCGCGAAGCGCTTGAGGTCGCTACGCTTGGCGGCGCGCAGGTGCTGGGGCGGCCTGATTGTGGGTCGCTTGAGGTGGGCAAACGCGCCGATTTTGCGGTGTGGGATGTGCAAACCTTGGCCAAAGCCGGTGCGTGGGACCCTGTGGCGGCGCTGGTGCTGTGTGGCCCGCAGCGGGTGCGTGACCTTTATGTGGAGGGCCGCGCCGTGGTGCGGGAGGGGCAAATCACGCGGTTGGATATGCCCGTGGTGGCCGAGCGCGCACGGGCTTTGGCGGCTGGGTTGGCGTAAGCGTTTTTTCCAGTAAAGATACAATTAGGGCGGCGCTATCACAGCGCCGCCCTAATTTGTTTTATGCCTGAGGTCTAGATCTCTTCTGGCAAAATCAGATTAAGCCCGATCGCCAGTATTGCGGCGGGCAGCAGGCCGGTGCTAAGCAGCATATCAATGGTTCTGCCAACATCGCCATCGCCCAAAAACCGCATGGCTTTGTCGACCTGTTGCAGGCCAATGCCCATGGTCAGCGAGACCGCAAAGATAATCATGTTGCGTTTATTCCAGTTTACATCAGACAGCATGTTAATGCCCGCTGATGCCACCATGCCAAACATTACGATCACACCGCCGCCGAGCACAGGGAAGGGCACGGTGTTAACATAGGCCGCCAGCTTGGGGCTAAGGCCGCAGATAATCAGGAAGATGGCACCTATGGTTACCACATGGCGGCTCATTACGCCGGTCATGGCGACAAGGCCCACGTTTTGGCTGAACGAGGTGTTTGGCAGCGCGCCAAACACGCCCGCAATCGCCGTACCCAAGCCGTCGGCAAAGGTAGCGCCGGTGATTTCCTTGTCGGTGGCCTCACGGCCTGCGCCGCCTTTGGTAATGCCTGAAACATCGCCCACGGTTTCAACGGCCGACACAAAGGCCATCAGGCACATGCCCAGCACAATGCCCCAGTTTATCTCGAAGCCAAACTTGAAGGGCACAGGGGCGCCGAAGTTGCTGGCAAAGCCAACCTTGGAAAAGTCTACCATGCCAAAAGCATAATGCGCCACGATATAGCCCGCGATCATGCCGAGCAGCACCGCCGCCGAGGAGATAAAGCCCTTGAAGCTGAACTTGAGTGCCAGTGTAACTACGATTACGGTGAAGGCCACGGTCCAGTTCTGGCCGCTGCCCCATGTGGGTTTGGACATGTTAAAAGCCCCTGCGCCGCCCGCAGCATATTCAATGCCAACGCGGATTAACAGCAGGCCGATCATAAGCACAATAAGGCCTGTTACCAGTGGCGGCAGGGCAAAGCGGATTTTTTTAACCACAAAGCCAAGCATAAAGTGGAATATGCCGCCAATAATAACGCCACCCATAAGGCCGCTCATGCCCGCCACCCCTTGGCCCGCTACAGCGGGGATCATCAGAGGGATAAAGGCAAAGCTGGTGCCTTGCACGATAGGCAAGCGCGCGCCAATGGGGCCTATGCCTATGGTTTGAATCAGCGTGGCGATACCCGCAAACAGGATCGACATCTGGATCATATAATTGATCGCCGGAATATCGGCATTTTCAGAGCCAAAGCCAAAACCGGCGGCGCCGGCAACGATAATGGCAGGGGTGACGTTGGAGGCGAACATCGCCAAAACGTGCTGAAGGCCCAGCGGCACCGCTTGCGCGATGGGGGGCATTACATTTGGATCGGTATATTTACCGGTGGTTGCGTCTAACATTTCATCCCTCGTTGTTTGTTTGCGCTCGTCGCGGCGCACGAGGGGAGTGTGCAAATAATAGGCAGATATTGCAAGTATTTTTGACCAACCACTAAATATAGTGGCGTAATACTTAGCTAATATGCCGTTTTCCGGCAATATATACGGCTTCAATGGCGCGGTCATCCCCTAGCATGAGGGTCGGGAAAAGGGCCTCCCACAGGCTTTCGGCCTTGGCCACGCGTTGCCGGATCACGGGGGTGGAGGCGAGGTCGAGCACCACGATATCGGCCTCTTTGCCCGCTTCAAGATTGCCGACTTTATCGCCGATATGCAGCGCCTCGGCACTGCCAACCGTGGCCATGTAGAGCAGTTGCGCGGGGTGCAGGGCATCGCCGCGTAGTTGACCAATTTCATAGGCCGAGGCCATGGTGCGCAACATGGAAAAGCTGGAACCGCCGCCAACATCGGTGGCAAGGCCGGTGCGAATGCCAAGCGCATGGCTGCGGGTGGCGTGAAATAGGCCCGAGCCGATAAAGGCGTTGGAGGTCGGGCAATGGGCAATGCTGGCGCCCGCATCGCGCAGGGCATCCCACTCGCGATCACTCAGGTAAATCGAGTGGCCCATAACAGCGCCCGGGCCAAGCAAGCCAAAATGCTCGTAAACAGCAAGATAATCCGCTTGATCAGGGAACAATTCCTTCACCCAAGCCAGCTCCTCATGCTGCTCGCTTAGGTGGGTTTGCATCAGGCAGTCAGGATGCTCGGCCCAAAGCGCGCCGGTGGCCTCTAGTTGCGCGGGCGTGGATGTCGGGGCAAAACGCGGGGTGATTGTGTAGCTCAGGCGGGTTTGGCCGTGCCACTTTTGCAGTAGAGCTTTGCTCTCGTCATAGCCAGATTGCGCGGTGTCGCGCAGGCTGTCGGGTGCGTTGCGGTCCATCATCACCTTGCCACCGAGCATCCGCAACCCGCGCTTTTGGCTGGCCTCGAAATAAGCGTCCACGCTTTCCGGGTGGATGGTGCAGAAAGCGCAGGCGGTGGTGATGCCGTTGCTTAGGTTAAGGTCGAGATAGGTCTCGGCCACCTTGGCGGCATAGGCGGAGTCGCCAAAGCGGGATTCCTCGGGGAAGGTATAGGTGTTGAGCCAGTCAATCAGCCGTTTGCCCCAGCTGGCGATGATCGCGGTTTGGGGGAAATGCGCGTGGCTATCGACAAAGCCAGCCATAATCAGGGCGCTACCGTGGTCAGTGATGGAGGCCTGCGGGTGGGCGGCTTTGAGGGCGTCTGCCGCGCCGACCTCAAGGATACGCCCGCCGTCAATCAGCACCGCCCCGTGGCGAATGTGCCGGACGGCGTCTTCTGCGGGGGTAAGCCAAGGGTTGTCAATAAAACCAAGGGTTTGGCCAAGAAGAAGCTGTGACATGGAAATCCTTAAATCTTGCGCAATTTGGCCATATGGTATGCCTTGCCTGCCAAGCGCAAGGCCTTAAATTTATGCCCCGATCGCATAAGTGATCGAGCCCCAAAGCGAATGCCAGGCAATACCTGTGCGCTCTTGGTCCTCGGGAAACGGCTCGATCATATGCACCACATTCACCATATATTCGCCATCGCCAATATTCGGGATAATAGCCTGCCCACTGGCGTCTGATTGCACGCTTAGGCGGGTGAGGTCGCCGTTGAGATCGCGATAAAACAGGTCCACTTGTTTGTCTGGCAAGGGTTCGCCTTTGAACAAAACCGTGATCTGCATGCCACCCGTCATATCGTCTGTATAAGGGTTTTGGCCCGCCACCAACTCAAAGAACATGCCGGTGAAATGGTCTTGCCCTGCGCCGTCGCCTACGGCCACAAGGGATTTAACAAAGCGGGTATAGGCCTCCTTGAAGCCGACCTCCGGTAAGCCGCGCTCGGCGTGGCGGGGCAGCACCCAGCCCATGCCGTGCAGGTTTACAAAATCATCGAATTTTTGAATTTCGTCCCATGTCAGCTTGGAGGACGTGCTGAACAGATTGAGGATTTGCAGCCCGTCACCGGAAGGGGTGATATTGACCGAAGGAATATCGCCGATACGGCCGTCGACTTTGTAGGTGCCATCGGAATCAGTGATATTAAAGGCATTAATTTGATTGGGAATATAGGCCAGCGGGTTGCCATCAAAATCCATGCCAACGCGAACATCGGCCACCAGGTTGCCGCCAGACTCTATCCGGTATTTATGCGGCTGGATCCAGAACTCATGCGCTTGCGCCCCGAGCGCCGCCACTAAAAATCCCAGTGTTAATATTGGTTTTACAATGTTAAAGAAGCGCGACATTTTAGGCCCTGTTGTTAGACGAATCGAGAGAACCCTACATGACCAAGACCTTGCGCGCAATTTTAGCTGGCGTTTTTGCGCTTATACTGTCCCTGCCTTTGGCGGCCCACGAGATCCGCCCCGCGGTGGCCGATTTGTTTTTGGAAAACGGCGAATTCCGGCTGGAAATTCGGCTTAATCTTGAAGCGGTTATGGCTGAAATCGGCTCGGAGGCGAGCAACACGCAGGACTCTCCCAACGCTGGAAAGTATGACGAATTTCGCGCGATGGGCCCCGAAGCGCTTAGCGCAGCTTTTGACCGCGCGGCCTTTGCAGGTAAGATGAAAGTGCTGCTCGACGGTGCCACAGGCGTTGCTACAGTAGCCGAAGTTAAAATCCCCGAAATTGGAGATTTGGCCCTTATTCGGGATAGTAACATTATCGTGACCGGCCCGCTTGGCTCGTCACAAGAGTTGCAACTTGGCTGGGATGCAGCTTACGGCGAGATCATCATTCGCCTGATGGACGAAACCAACGATTATAACGCCTACCTGACCAATAGAGATGTGACAGACCCGATATCCACTAAAGGGGCCACGGTTATTTCGTTTTGGTCCAACTTGGTGAATTATACTGTGGTTGGTTACTATCACATTCTGCCCAAAGGGCTGGACCACATCTTGTTTATTGTCGGCCTGTTTCTGATGTCCACCCGCTTGAAACCGCTGCTCTGGCAAGTGACGACATTTACGTTGGCGCACTCTATCACCTTGGCGCTAGGGGTGCTCGGAATCCTTGTGGTGCCGTCCTCGATCGTCGAACCGCTGATTGCGGTGTCAATAGTATATGTGTGCGTGGAGAATATTTTTATGCCCCATATGAGCAAATGGCGACCTGTGGTGATCTTCCTGTTTGGCTTGTTACACGGGCAAGGATTTGCGGGAGCGTTGAAGGAATTTGGGCTGTCGGTGAATAATGTGGCGTCTGGGCTGATCGGGTTTAACCTCGGGGTCGAACTTGGGCAGATTTCGATCATTCTGATCTGCTTCCTGCTGGTTGGCTTC
>JAJRRX010000167.1 GCA_024279075.1 Alphaproteobacteria bacterium
CCGCCACGGGGTCTATCGCGGTGATGACAGGCTCTCATAGCCACGGGCAAGGGCATGAAACCACCTTCCCGCAAGTGGTCGCCGATATGCTGGGGATAGACGAAAGCATGATTGATATCGTGCATGGCGACACCTCCAAAATCCCGATGGGCATGGGCACCTATGGCTCGCGCTCGCTGGCCGTTGGTGGCTCCGCGATTGTGAAAGCGACCGAGAAGATCATCGCCAAAGCCAAGAAGATCGCCGCGCACCTGCTTGAGGCCGGCGAAGCGGATATCGAGCTTGCGAACGGCGAGTTCACCGTGGCAGGCACCGATAAATCGGTGGCGTGGGGCGATGTTACGCTGGCCGCTTATGTGCCGCACAACTATCCGCTGGAGGACCTTGAGCCGGGCTTGGAAGAGACCGCGTTTTATGACCCCAACAACTTCACCTACCCTGCGGGCGCTTATGCCTGCGAGGTTGAAGTGGACGAGGCCACCGGCAAAGTCACCATCTGCTCGTTTGCGGCAGCCGATGATTTTGGCAATGTTATCAACCCGATGATTGTTGACGGCCAAGTGCATGGCGGCATTGGCCAAGGCATTGGCCAAGCGCTGCTGGAGCACGCGGTGTATGATAGCGACGGGCAGCTGCTCAGTGGCTCCTATATGGATTACGCCATGCCGCGCGCCAGCGATCTGCCAAACTATGTGGTGGACCATAGCTGCCAAACCCCCTGCACCCATAACCCGCTCGGGGTTAAGGGCTGCGGCGAGGCCGGAGCCATTGGCTCGCCGCCTGCCGTAGTCAATGCGGTGGTTGATGCACTAAGCGACTTGGGCGTGACCCATATCGACATGCCCCTATCGCCAAACCGTGTTTGGTCTGCCATTCAATCTGCGAAATAAGGAGCGCGCACATGTATAACTTTGAATTTGTAAAACCCTCCACCGTGGATGAGGCCGTGGCCGCACTAAGCTCGGAAGATGCCCAAGCGCTTGGCGGCGGGCAAACCCTGATCCCAACCATGAAGCAGCGCTTGGCCTCGCCCACCAAACTGGTGAGCCTGACGGGCATTGCTGGCATGGCTGGCGTTTCCGAAGATGGCGGCACTGTCACCATCGGCGGCGGCACCACCCACGCTGATGTCGCCGCTGCCGGCCTCGGGGCCATCTCAGCGCTGGCTGGCAATATCGGAGACCCCTCCGTGCGTAACCGTGGCACCATTGGCGGCTCGCTCGCCAATAACGACCCCTCAGCGGATTACCCCGCTGCGGCGCTCGCGCTTGGCGCAACCATCGTCACCAACACCCGCGAAATTGCGGCGGATGACTTCTTTGACGGGATGTTTACAACAATCCTAGAGGAAGGCGAAATCATCACCGCCGTTAAGCTCACTCCGCCCAGCGCGGCTTGCTACGAGAAATTCGAGCAACCCGCCTCGCGGTTTGCCCTCACAGGTGTGTTCGTGGCTAAAACGGCAGACGGTGTTCGTGTAGCGGTCACAGGGGCTTCCGAAGAAGGTGTCTATCGTTGGACAGAAGCCGAAGAGGCTCTCAACGGCGACTTCAGCGCCGATGCGCTAGACGGCCTGAGCGTTTCAGCAGACGGTATGATCGCCGACCTGCACGGCTCTGCCGACTACCGCGCCAACCTCGTAAAGGTCCTGACCCAACGCGCGGTTGCCGCCTGCTAAAACACCTGCCCCGCCAGCAATGGCGGGGCAAACCAACGAGGCTCAACATGCAGCACGACCTAGAAATTGACGTCAGCAACACCTGCTTCTCTGCCCCGATCATCCGGCTTACAAAAGAATTCAAAGCCCGCCAAACTGGCGATATCGCCCTCGTGATTGCCAATAAAGAATCCGTTCATACCGACATTGCATCCTATTGCGCTGCCACAGGCCACAGCCTCGTGGAAGAAACACAAACCGGAGACACTTTCCGATTTTGGATCAAAATTCGCTAGGCTTACACTTCCAAATTGGCCAAATATCCCGGGGTGAATGCGCTTGCGCAGAGGGGCAGCGCCCCTGCCCCGATGGCGAAGCCGAGGCCACGCCCAACTGTTGGCGTTTTGCGCAGCAAAATCGTCCAACAGGCGGGAGGGCAACGTTCAGAGCTTTTCACAAGGCCTACCCTCGCCCCAAGCCAAGTGTGCCTTTGCTTCGGGGAGGGCCGCAAGGTTTGCGCTTGCGGCACCTTCTCGCCAGCCCCCCCCCGCTCAGCAAAGGCACGTTTTTCAGCAAGCTGAAAAACCCTGCCGCTGGCTCTAGCGAATTCAATTTCATATTAAAAAAACAAGTGCTGAAATTTGTGTTCGAGCGCAGCGAGAGGCAGTGAATTGCAATTCAACTTGAATTGAAATCGCGTGTGGCCTCGCTACGCTCGGCGGCGCTATACTTTAAGAATGCGCACCATCGGCCAGCTCGGCAACGAAGCCAAGCACTTGACCCACGCTTTGGCCTTCGCCGATGCGTTGCACAATGGCCGAGCCGACGACGGCCCCGTCGGCGATGCCAGCAATGGCGTGCGCAGTTGCGGGGGTCTTGATGCCAAAGCCGACACAGACCGGAAGGTCGGTTGCCGCTTTAATCCGCGCCACTTCGGGGGCAATCAGGTCAGCATCGGCTTCGGCGGTGCCGGTAATGCCATTGATCGAAACATAGTAGATAAAGCCGGAGGTGTTTTGCATGACCTTGGGCAGGCGTTTGTCATTGGTCGTTGGCGTAGTCAGGCGGATGAAGTCAATGCCGTGTGCGGCGGCGGGGAGGCAAAGCTCGGCGTCTTCTTCAGGCGGCAAATCCACCACGATCAGGCCGTCTACGCCTGCATCCTTGGCCTCGGTCAAAAACGCCTCCACGCCCATCGCATAGATCGGGTTATAATAGCCCATCAGCACGATCGGTGTGGTGTTGTCGCCCTCGCGAAAGGCCCGCACCAAATCAAGCGTCCTTTGCAGGGTCATCCCCGCGCCCAGCGCCCGCTGGGCGGCCAACTGAATCGCGGGGCCATCGGCCATCGGGTCGGTGAAAGGCGCGCCAAGCTCGATAATATCAACCCCCGCCGCAGGCAGCCCGCGCACGATCTCCAGACATGTGTCAAAATCTGGGTCGCCCGCCATGATATAGGACACAAAGGCCGATTTTCCTTCGGCTTTCAGGCTGGCAAATTTGGCGGCGATACGTGACATGTTTTCCCTTTCGGTTTTCAAGGCCGTTTCTGCGACACCCCCGCGCAAAGATCAAGCCCTGTGGTGCGGAAAGCCGTTGCGTCTCGTTCGCCTAAAGGTATAATCCTTTGTGCGCCTTTCTGTGTATCGGCGCGTCCGCGCGCGGGATGGCCCCAGCGGCAAGGAAGGAAACACAATGCCTTGGATTGTGAGAGCTGAAACATCTGATCAGCGGGTGCTTTACTGGCAATCTATTGATGAAAATGGTGATCCTGCCGATCATAAATACATAACAGAAGTCCATCAAGATGGAGCCGTAATTATTTATAAGGCATTGGATGAGCCCGATTACAGCCCTCCG
>JAJRRX010000168.1 GCA_024279075.1 Alphaproteobacteria bacterium
CGTGAAGGCGTTTTTCGTGAAATGAAGCTCAAGCAACATTTCGAGAAGCCTTCCATCCGCAAAGCCCGTGAAAAGGCCGAAGCGGTTCGGCGCGCCCGTAAACTCGCACGCAAGAAATTGCAGCGTGAGGGGATGCTCTGATTTGGAGTTGACCGTTAAGTAGTTATTAGCCCTTGCCGGAAACGGCTGGGGCTATTTTTTTGGAGGGTAAGATGAGTAAGACAGACGGTTATAGAATTTACGCAATTGGCGACATCCACGGATGCCTTGCCGAGCTGGAAGCTATGCAGGCCTTGATTGCAGCGGACCTTATGTGGAACCCCCATCCTAAGCCACTTGTAATTTACCTCGGCGACTATATGGACCGTGGGCCCGATTGCCGCGGGGTGCTGGAAAACCTGATGAAGGCGAGCAGCCCCGCCCTGCCAGCGCGCTTTCTCTATGGCAACCATGACAGCTACCCCAAACTTTTTCTGCGTGACCCTTTGGGAATGCACGGCTGCCGCTACCACTGGTTAGAGCCGGTAATGGGTGGGCAGATTACGCTTGAGAGCTATGGAGCATGGGGGGCGACACCGGAAAAGGCCGAGGCCTTCCGAGAGGCTTTTGCTGATGTTTACCCACAGGCGCATTATGACTGGGTGGAGGGCTGTGAGCGCTCAATTCGTATCGGCGGTTACTTTTTTGCCCATGCAGGGGTGAACCCCGAGCGACCATTGGATGACCAGCTTGAATATGAGCTGATGTGGATTCGCCAGCCTTTTCTGAAATTCAAGGAGGATTTCGGGGCCATCATCGTGCATGGCCATACCCCTGTTGACGCGGTGGAAAACCACGGCAACCGGATAGGGGTGGATACGGGCGCTGTGTTTGGCGGCAAGCTTTCTTGCTTGGTGCTGGAAGACGATGCGCAGGAGGTGCTGAAAGCAACTGGGCGGGTGCCTTGCCCTGTGGGGCATGGTGTGCCGTAGCTCTGCTATCGCCTTTGGCTCGGGGCGGGCAAGCCCACCCGCTCGCCAAAGGTGCGGTTTGCCGACGGCCCTGGCCTCGCTACGCTCGGTGGGCGCTTAGGCAAAGGTGAAATCAAGGTTCTCGGGTTTGGTGAGAACCTTGCCGTTGCGTTCTGTGGTTTTAATCTCTGGCCCAACTGTATCCAGCCGGAAATCCTTGGCCCATAGGGTGCCATGCCCTTTTAGCAGGAAACCATAGTGGATCGTATGGGCGGGTTCGGGAATATCAAGCACAATGGTGCGCTCCACCCAATCATGGGTGCCTTTGAGTGGGCCATTTTCGGGGCGCTTGGTCATATTATCAAACCTCAGGATATTGTTATGGCCGTCATCGACTCGCATCCAGATAAAACCGGAATCGGCGGTTTGGCTGGCGAGGCTGGCCCGCAGGCGCAAGCGCTGGCCGCGAAATTCACCAGCTTGCACCGATTGCATGTAGGATGCAAATTCACCTGCGTTGGCCTTGGTGATCTCTCCGCGTCTGGCCAGCATCGCTGCGCCACCCCGCTTTGGGTCGAGGCCAAAACGGTAATAAAGCGCGCTAGTGTTGTTGGTTAAGCTCCAATGGCGGGGTTGGAGCAGGAGGTCGTCTTTCTGGCGGGCAATCAGGGTGTTCCAATCCCGATAGCCAAACTGATGGGCTGTGATTTCAAGGCACTGGGCATGGCTCAGAGGGAGGCCGTGGGCCGCAAGATCAGTCCGCAGGGCTTTGGCCATGGTTTTAGGGTCCGCAGTGAAGTGCATAATATTACCTTTCCGAATGGCGACGGGTATGTCAGGCCTCGCATTGCTGACCTGTCGCATGAGGGAAGGTCAAAGCTTGGGAATGCACGTTCACCGTCCTGAAAAGGGCGAGGGGCAGGCTGTGCGGCCTGCCCCATACTGCGATGCGAATGCCCCGCTGTCAAGCTTGCCTAGCCCTCGATATGCTTGGCGGCCAGCCCGAGCATGATCAGGGCGATGCCGTCAAACAACAGGCTAATACCAAGGTAGAGGCCAACCAGAACCACTGTGGTGGCAGGGACAGCGAATACCATGATCAGTGCTAGCCC
>JAJRRX010000169.1 GCA_024279075.1 Alphaproteobacteria bacterium
ACATCGACTGGGTTGTCGGATAGCTTGCCAAACCGCGCCACATTGCTTACCTCTGGGCGAACCCATTTCGTGAGGCCCTATGCTGGCACTAAATTACATCACCGAGGCCTTTGCCTCCATCGGCCGCTCCACGCTGGCGCTGTTCAGCTCCATCGGGCGGCTGGTTATTTTTGCCGCCTCGGCGCTTTCCCACATGCTACGCGCGCCGTTTTACCCACGCGAGCTGGCAGTGCAGCTTTTGCGCATCGGCTACTTTTCCCTGCCCGTGGTTGGCCTCACCACGCTCTTCACTGGCGGCGCACTCGCCCTGCAAATCTATGCTGGCGGCGCGCGGTTTAACGCGGAAAGCGTAGTGCCAAGCATCGTCGCCATCGGCATGGTGCGTGAGCTTGGGCCCGTACTCGCAGGCCTCATGGTCGCTGGCCGCGTTGGCGCGAGCATTGCCGCTGAAATCGGCACCATGAAGGTGACCGAGCAGATCGACGCCCTGACCACGCTTTCGACAAATCCTATGAAATACCTCGTGGTGCCGCGCATCCTCGCTGCCACCATCGCTATGCCGCTGCTTGTGCTGATCGGCAACATCATCGGTATTCTTGGCGGCTTCCTCGTCGGCACCCTGCGGCTGGATTTTAACGCCGCCGCCTACATCAACAACACCGTTGATTTTATGGAGATGGGCGATGTGACCTCGGGCCTGATCAAAGCCGCCGTGTTTGGCTTCATTGTCGCCCTCATGGGCACCTATAGCGGCTTTCACTCGGGCCGTGGCGCGCAGGGTGTGGGCCAAGCCACCACCAACGCTGTGGTCTCAGCCTCCATCCTGATCCTTGCCAGCAACTACCTTCTAACCGAACTGTTATTCCCCGCATGAGCACACATCCAAAAATCGCCCTGAAGGGGGTGGAAAAGGCCTTTGGTAGCAACCAAGTGTTGCGCGGGGTAGATCTGGCGGTCGATAAAGGCAGCTCCCTCGTGGTCATCGGCGGCTCTGGCACGGGCAAATCCGTGCTGCTCAAATGCATTCTGGGGATCGTAACGCCGGATGCTGGAGAAATCCTGATCGACGGCAAAACCCTCAAAAACCGCGAAGATTTCCTCAGCCATTTCGGCATGCTTTTTCAGGGCGGCGCGCTGTTTGACAGCCTCCCCGTCTGGCACAACGTCGCCTTCCGCCTGCGCCAAGGCAAGGCCAAACTCAGCAAAGCTGACGCCCAAGAGCTGGCAATAGAAAAGCTCCGCCGCGTCGGCCTAAAACCCGAAGTCGCCTTCCAATTCCCCGCCGAGCTTTCCGGTGGCATGCAAAAGCGCGTCGGCCTCGCCCGCGCCATTGCGTCTGAGCCCTCGGTGATCTTCTTCGACGAGCCAACCACGGGCCTAGACCCTATTATGGCAGGCGTCATCAACGAACTCATCCGCGAAATCGTGGTGGACCTCGGGGCCACCGCCATCACCATCACCCATGATATGAGCAGCGTGCGCGCCATTGCCGACCACGTCGCCATGCTGCACGCAGGCAAAGTCCGCTGGCACGGGCCGGTGGGTGAGATTGATACCTCGGGCGATGCTTATGTGGACCAGTTTATCAATGGTCGCGCCGAAGGGCCGATCGAAAGCGTGAGGTGATGGTGGGGTAAAACCCCACCCTACAGGTATTTTCATGGATAAAACGCTCATCACCCTCCGCCTCCTCAACCTCTCCCTCTTCCTCCTCTTCCCCATCGCATGGTTCGCCCCCATGGCCCGCGCTGGCCTCGTCAAAATGTGGTTCTTTGACCTGCACGAGCTTTCCGTTGTCTCCTCGCTTGGCTCCCTCTGGGATACCGACATCTTCCTCGCCCTGCTGGTCGCCTTCTTCGCCCTCATCGCCCCGATGTTCAAAACCGGCCTCCTCGCCGCCATGCATTTCGGCCTGCTCGGCACCAACATGCTCCCCGCCCTTGGCATCCTCGGCAAGCTCGCCATGGCCGATGTCTTCCTCATCGCGCTCTACATCGTGCTGGCCAAGGGTGTGGGCGTTGGCGTGGTGGAAACCGCTTGGGGCCTTTACCTGTTTACCTTTTGCGTGCTGCTGTCATTGCTGCTAACAGAGCTTACAAAACGGCAGCTAAAGGACCACTAATGGCCAAGGCAAAATCCACCTTCACCTGCACCGCCTGCGGCGCGACCCACAAAAAATGGCAGGGGCAGTGCGAAAGCTGCCACGAATGGAACACCGTGCAAGAGGAAGTCGCGCTGTCCACCGGCCCCACCGGCAAATCCCTGGGCGTGGCCAAAGGCCGCAAAATGGCGCTGTCTGACCTTTCGGCGCAAGACGCCCCCCTGCCTCGTGCGCGTTCCGGCATTAACGAATTTGACCGCGTGTTGGGCGGCGGCATGGTCCCCGCCAGCGCCATTCTGGTTGGCGGAGATCCGGGCATCGGCAAGTCCACCCTGCTCCTGCAAGCCGCCGCCGCTTGTGGGCGCACGGGCCAGAAGGTCATCTATATTTCCGGCGAGGAAGCCGCCAGCCAAATCCGCATGCGCGCCCGCCGCCTGGGCGCGGCCGACGCCCCCGTGCAGCTCGCCGCTGAAACCAACCTGCGCGACATCATCACCACGCTCGATGCCGAGCGCCCCGCGCTGGCAATTATCGACTCAATCCAAACCATGTGGGCCGACCATATAGACAGCGCCCCCGGCTCGGTCTCCCAAGTCCGCGCCTGCGCCCATGAGCTGACGACCTTCGCCAAAAAGCGCGGCGTCAGCGTCGTCCTCGTTGGCCATGTCACCAAGGATGGCCAAATCGCTGGCCCCCGCGTGGTTGAGCACATGGTGGACACCGTGCTTTACTTTGAGGGCGAGCGCGGCCACCAGTTTCGCATTCTGCGCGCGGTGAAAAACCGCTTTGGCCCTGCTGACGAGATCGGCGTATTCGAGATGACAGGCGCAGGTTTGGGCGAGGTCACCAACCCCTCGGCGCTGTTCCTGAGCGAGCGTGACAACCCCGCCCCCGGCGCGGTGGTGTTCGCTGGCATCGAGGGCACCCGCCCTGTGCTTGTCGAAATCCAAGCCCTTGTCGCCCCCTCTCCCTTGGCCACCCCCCGCCGCGCGGTTGTCGGCTGGGATAGCGCCCGCCTGAGTATGATCCTCGCGGTGCTGGATGCCCGCGCGGGCATCAGCTTTGCCGGCATGGATGTTTACCTCAACATCGCGGGCGGTATGCGCATCTCGG
>JAJRRX010000170.1 GCA_024279075.1 Alphaproteobacteria bacterium
GTCATCTAGGTCATGGTTGTTATAAGCAATATCATCCGCCAGCGCCGCCACTTGCGCCTCGGCACTGGCATAGGTGCCAAGCTCAAGGTCAAATTCAGCCACCGCCTCGGCGAGCGCATAGGGGATATCGCCCGTCACTGGCCCGTTATGCTTGGCAATGCCCTCCAGCGTTTCCCATGTCAGGTTCAGCCCGTCGAACTCGGCGTAATGCTGCTCCAGCTTGGTCACAATCCGGATCGCCTGCGCGTTATGGTCAAAGCCACCGTAGGGCTGCATGCATTCATCCAGCGCGTCCTCGCCTGTGTGGCCAAAGGGGGTGTGGCCAAGGTCATGCGCCAGCGCCACCGCTTCCGTCAGCTCTTCGTTCAAACCGAGCGTTTGCGCAATCGTCCGCGCCACCTGCGCCACTTCAATCGAATGCGTAAGCCGCGTGCGAAAATGGTCGCCCTCATGCTCCACAAACACCTGCGTTTTGTGCTTGAGCCGCCGAAACGCGGTTGAGTGAATTATCCGGTCCCTGTCCCGCTGGAAGCAGGACCGATGGGCGCTATGGCCCTCGTCTACCAGCCGCCCACGGCTATCATCGGGCTTCGAGGCGTATTTCGCCAACATGTGTCAATGCTCCGCACTTGCAACGGGTCTGCTGCCCGCCTACATTCTGTGTTATAACAGATAAAAGGGGTTTAACAGATGCAACTGACCGTGCCGCCAAAAGTGACACCGCGCGCCTTCGAGCGCCTTGCCGAGATCAATGATGCCGCCGAGGCGCCGCAAGCCCTGCGCATCGCGGTAGAGGGCGGCGGCTGCTCGGGCTTTCAGTATGAGATTGAGCTGGGCAACCCCAAGGAGGATGACCTCGTACTAGAGGGCAACGGGCAGAAAGTGGTGATAGACCCTGTCTCCCTGCCCTTCCTCGCCGACGCGACCATAGATTTCACTGCCGAGCTTATTGGCGCGCGCTTTGTCATTGAAAACCCCAACGCGACCTCAAGCTGCGGCTGCGGCACTAGTTTTTCGATGTAACCAACCTATTCGCCTTCGGTGAGATTCTGCAAAGATTCCACGGCAAATTCGTTCCCCTGCTCGGCGGCAGATGTATAATACTGCTTTGCTGCCTCCAAATCTTGGGCCATACCATAACCATTTTCGAGCATATAGCCTAAATAGGCCATGCCCGCTGGGTCCCCCATATTCGCGGATTTTTGGAAAAGGCGCGCGGCTTCAACATCATCAGGGGCCACGCCGCGCCCATTCAAATAAAGCAATCCAAGGTATGCCATTGCAAGACTGTCGCCATTTTGCGCAGCCTTTTCATACCAATAAGCCGCTTGTTTCGGGTTTTCAGCGGTGCCATCCCCCAGATCATACATAGACGCGAGGTTATACCAGCCCAGCGTCCCGCCCGCCTCGGCAGACCGTAGATAAAGCGTAAAGGCAGTGGCGGAATTCTGCTCCACCCCTAAGCCAAACTGGTATTGGTAGCCCAAATTCGCAGTTGCATTTATATGGCCTTGCGCGCTCGCAAGTTCAAACCAATGGAGCGCATCCGCATCACTTTGCTCAACTCCCATGCCGTGCCGATAAGCAAGGCCCAAGTTATTTTGCGAATTTGCGTGGCCAAGATCAGCCGCCTGCCGATAAAGCGCCACCGCTTTCACAGGGTCTACTTCCACGCCGATGCCCGCCTCATACGTATAACCCAAATTGCCAATGCCCAACCGGCTGCCCGCATCCGCCGCGCGTTGGTACCACAGAACGGCCTGTGCGCCATCTGCTGGGTAGTAAATGCCATGCTGATACATATAGCCCGTCATCGCCATCCCGTAGGAATCCCCACCCTCAGCTGCGTGCATAAACCATGTTGCGGCTAATTCAGGGTTTGGCGCCACGCCTACACCGTCAAGATAGGCGCTTGCCAGATAGGCCATAGCATTTGCATCGCCGCCATCCGAGGCTTCCTGAAGCTGCTCGACAGACCAGCTTGATAGATCTTCTTGCGCAATGGCTGCGACGGGTGAAAGAAAAACACCAAGCACAAACGCAAGCGGCAAGATAGGTAGGGTCTTGATCAATGGTTTCATAATACAAACTCTCCAATGTCAAAATAACCACTCAGCCGCCTTGGCCCGCGTCTGCTAATGCGCGCAAATTGCTGATCGCAGCTTCATTGCCTTGCGCGGCGGCCAGCCGGTAATAATAAATCGCGGTTTCAATGTTTTTCTCCACACCGCGCCCGTTTTCATACAAGTAGCCAAGGTTGTTTTGTGCCAGCGCGCCTCCGTTTTCAGCCGCTAGTTGAAACCACTTCAAGGCCTCGGCATCACTTTGCGGCACGCCATTTCCGCTAAAATAAAGCGCGCCAATATTGGCTTGTGCCGCAACAGAACCCTGCGCGGCGGCCAACCGATATAACCGGAGTGCCTCTGTTATATCGGCCTCCACCCCCTGCCCTCTTTCATACATAAAGCCGAGGTTGTTTTGCCCCAAATAGCTGCCTTGATCCGCCGCTAGCCTATATAAGTTTATCGCCTGACCATAATCTTGCGGAACGCCCAATCCATTATTATACAAATCCCCCAGTTCAACCTGAGCAGACGGGTAGCCCTGTTCAGCCGCTTGCCGAAACCGCATCGCAGCAGCCTCATAGTCTATAGGGACACCCTTGCCATAGGCCCAAATATAACCGAGGTTAAACTGCGCCATATAATAGCCGGCCTCAGCGGCCTCCTCAAAAAGCCTCATCGCCTCGGCTTGGTTTTGATCTATGCCATCGCCAGTGAGATAAAGGAACGCCAAGTCATTTTTGGCAACATTATCACCGTTTTGCGCGGCGCGCTTATACCAGTAAACCGCCTCCTCGATATTCGGAGCCATGCCGAGACCGTCTCTAAAAATCCGGCCAAGGGCTGTTTGGCTATAGGCATCCCCTGCCTCCGCGGCGCGCCGATACCACGCCGTAGCCGAAGCAAAATCTTCCTGCTTTGAAAATGAATCCGCCAGATAGGACATCGCCACCACGTTTCCAGCTTCGGAAGCTTCCTGAAGCTGAGCGTTCGTCCAACTGGAATAGTCTGATTGCGCCGTTCCCACCAAGGGGGATAGCCCTAAACCAAGCACCAATAATAAGGGTAGCAATAACGGTTTCTCAATACGATATCTCACAAAAACCTCCATAATGATTAAAATTCGAGCATTAGTCGCCCCGCATTAAACGATATCTTCAAATTGCTGAGCGCGGTCTCGTTGCCCTGTTTGGCAGCAAGCTGATAATAGTGAATAGCCGAGTCCACACTTTGCGGCGAGCGAAAGGGGTGCCAATGCCAAGGCAATGCCAAACAGGTTGGCTGTGATCGTATTTCTAACCCGGTTTTTTGCCATAACAATAGACCTTTCAAAAGAATATATTGCCATAACGTGTGCAAATTTCAAAGTGTTTTGCTGCCAAACGGGGGTTAAAAATCGACAGGGTCGCGCATGGCATAGCCAAAGGCGGTGGCGATATCCCAATCTACATAGCTATTAATCAACCGCGCCGCCGCAGGCGATATCTCTTTTTCCCACGATTTATTCTTGTAAAATTGCAGCCGCTTTTCTCGCGATAAACCATCTTTTCTGGTAGCTTCGGCCTCTGCCAACCCTTGGCTTGAAATGCCAAGATCCTCTAATGCCGCCCTGAGGGCCCTTACCGGATCAAGCACAAAATCCTCAAACATAAGCACAGTAGAGGCCACAGGCTTGGCTTGGGCAAACGCCAGATAAGCGCGCAACTTTTCATTCCAGAGGATCATCGGCGAGGTTAAAACTGGCGCGGTGTTGTCGCGCTGCATTGTGAGCCACGGTTGCTGCAAAAAGCCTTCCAGCGTGGCAGGGATAGGCGCCCGCGCATGATATGGGTGGCGAAAAAACGAGGCGGCCCAGCTGTAAGGATCGCGCACCATAAACAGCACCGAGGCCGCGTGTGCGGCATAGCTTTCATCCACCACCGGCGCGGTGTGTTTCCAGGCGCTAATGGCTTGCAACCGGCTCAAACGAGCATCAATTAATGTATCTTCAAAAAGTGTGCGGTGTCGCCCTTTCAAAGTGGCCTTCACCTGCACGGTCAGCGTGTCAAAGCCGGCATCCGGCGGGCGCGGCACGTTGATGACAGTTCCCCGATGGGCCCGCAGCATCTGCGCCACCGCACGGGTACCAGTATTGCGCTCGCCGAATATCTTGATCCTGCGGTTTATGCGTGGATTACTTTGTGGGGTCATCCGGTTATTGCCTATTGCTCGCAGCCCTCATATCATAGCCAAAACTGCCGGAGCCACCTATGAAAATCGCATCTTTTAACATTAACGGCATAAAAGCCCGCCTGCCAAGGCTAACCGAATGGTTGCAAGAGAGCAATGTAGACGTTGCGCTGCTGCAAGAAATCAAATCGGTGGATGAAAACTTCCCGCGCGAGGCGCTTGAGGATTTGGGCTATAACGTAATAACCCACGGTCAAAAAAGCTTTAATGGCGTGGCGATCCTGTCCAAACTGCCGATAGAGGATGTGGTGCGCGGGCTACCGAATGATGACAGTGACGAACAAGCCCGCTGGATTGAGGCCACCATAAACACAGTCCGGATTTGCTGCCTATACCTGCCCAATGGCAACCCCCTGCCCGGGCCAAAGTTTGACTATAAGCTAGCTTGGATGGAGCGGCTTTACACCCGCGCCAAAGCCCTTTTGGACAGCGAAGAAATGGTGGTAATGGCGGGAGATTACAACATCATCCCGCAGCCCGAAGACGCCCATAACATCAGCCAATGGGAGGATGATGCGCTCTACCACCCCGCAAGCCTAAGCGCCTTTCGCAAAGTGCTTAACCTTGGCTTTACCGACTCCCTGCGCGCCCTCAACCCCGCCCCGCTTACTTATACCTTCTGGGATTTTCAGGCCGGTGCCTGGAACCGCAATAACGGCATTCGGATAGACCACCACCTGCTCTCGCCCCAAGCTGCCGACCGCCTGAAAGCCTGCGAGATAGACCGCCACATGCGGGGCCGTGAAAAGCCCTCCGACCACGTGCCCATTTGGATAGAGCTTAACGTTTAGTGGCGCATCGCCAGAACTGTTTTTCATCTTGCAAGAACGTTGCGAAAATTGCTAAACTTTTAGGAGAGTTTCAGGAGTTTTCAAATTATGCCCACCGGTTTCACCCCCACCACCGGCCAATCGCACGTAAATACGGCCAACACACGCTTTGTCAATTTCTTCCCCGATGTGGGGGCGTTGGCCGATGGCGGCTATGTGGTGGTCTATCAAAGTACCAACGTAGAGGGCGGCGTTGGCGCGCAAGGTATCTATTTGCAACGGTATGACGCCAATGGTGCCAAAGTCGGAGGAGAAACCGCTGTCGCCACTACCGTATCTCCGGCTGGAAGTAACGTGTGGGAAGAAATTCCAAACGTTATCGGGCTGGCCGATGGCGGCTTTCTGGTCACTTGGGATGCGTACCTGCCGGATGCGACCGTGGCCGCCTCCCCCCCACCTGATCCAACCTATAGCGGCATTTTTGCCCAGCGGTTTGACGCCAGCGGTGCCACAGTGGGCAGTTCTTTCAAGGTGAGCAGCTATCCGGCTGATTACCATTGGCAATCGGATGTAACAGAGCTTACAGGCGGCGGATTTCTTTTCACTTGGGCGTCCCGAGGACAAGATGGAGATGGTTTTGGCGTTTACGCTCAAATCCTCGATGCGTCCTATGCGCCTGTCGGGGGGGAGTTTCAGATCAACACCACCACAACAGGCTATCAGGGGAACCCGGATGTTATAGCCTTGGCTGGCGGCGGGTTTGTGGTGGCATGGGCGTCTTGGAGTTCCGGTGCCACAACCAACGGCGCGACCTTCCAGCAATTCGATGCCGCAGGCGTGGCAATAGGCGGAGAAACCCTTATTGCGGGCGAGGGCACGCCCGCAATTACAGCACTTGATACAGGCGGCTTTGTCGCCACATGGGCTTCTTACGATGGAAACGGATTAGGCATAAGCGCGCAAATTTATGATGCAAACGGCGCAAAGGTCGGCACAGAATTTGCCGTCAACTCCACCACAGCTTATGACCAAAAGGAGCCGGACATCACCACCTTGGCCGATGGCAGCTTTATCATCACATGGGCGAGCTATTGGCTTGACGGCAGCCAATACGGCATTGTTGGCCAGCAATTCAGCGCCACCGGCACTACCCTTGGCCCCGAGTTTCGTATTAGCAGTTCTTGGGGTGAACACAGCCGGCCAAGCATCGACGCTTTGGCGGGCGGCGGTTTTATCGTCACATGGCAGTCGGACGAACATATCCTCCACAACGAATTTCAGGTCTATTCCCAGATTTTCAGCGTCGGGAATTATCTCGACCCGATCATCGGCACTGCCGCATCAGAATCGCTTTCCGATATTTTCGGAGTCAACCTTTTGGATGGTCTTGGTGGGGATGACCTCATGTATGGCCTCACGGGAGATGACCAGATAAATGGCAGCGCGGGCAATGATGAAATGTACGGCGGTGCCGGTAATGATACCATTGACGGCGGTGCCAATGATGATGTTGCTTACGGTGGCAATGGCAATGACATCTTGTTTGGCGGCACCGGCAATGACACGCTCAATGGCGACCACGGGCAAGACACGCTTTGGGGCGACGATGGGGTCGACACTTTGAACGGCGGCGATGGGGTCGATGCTCTGCATGGCGGCGGGCAAAATGACACCCTGAATGGTGGCAATCATAATGACAGCCTGTGGGGCGATCTCGGGGATGACACTTTAAACGGGGATGCTGGAGATGATCTGTTACGTGGCGGCGCAGGCGCTGACGCTATTTTTGGTGGCTTTGGCGATGACCGTATTTGGGGCGGCACAGGTGATGACACTGCCGATGGCGGCGATGGTGCCGATTGGGCCTTTGGTGGCACGGGCAACGATACTTTATCGGGCGGCGATGGCAATGACGTGCTCTTGGGCGGGCTTGGCAGTGACACCCTAAACGGTGGGTTGGGGGATGATAGCCTGAAGGGGAACAAAGGGCATGATTTTTTGCATGGCAATGCAGGGGCCGACACGCTTTTGGGCGGCAATGGCGATGATAGTTTATGGGGCGGGAATGGGGATGACGCGCTAAATGGCGGTAAAGGTGCTGATACGCTTTGGGGCGATGGTGGAAATGACCTGATGCGCGGGAAAGCCGGAAATGACACCCTGCACGGCGGCGCGGGCGCGGACTCACTCATCGGCGGAATCGGCAATGATGCCCTTTTTGGCAATACCGGCGATGACAAACTCCGTGGCGGCGGCGGAAAAGACGTGCTTGAAGGCAACGAAGGCGCGGACGTTTTGCGCGGCGGCGCAGGCAGCGACACCCTGAATGGCGGCGCGGGCAAAGATCTGTTGATCGGCGGAAGCGGCGCCGATGTATTTATTTTTAATGCTACAACCGATAGCGCCAGTCACAACATGCTGTTTGACAGGATTGCGGATTTTGCCAGCGGTCTTGACCAGCTCGATTTCTCGGCCATTTCCGGCGGGGCGGCCTTTGCCTATATTGGAACGGCAGGGTTTTCAGCCGCAGGCACGGGCGAGGCCCGCAGCTTTACCACCGCCCTTGGCGGCACCCTGATGGCTTTGGATGTTGATGGCGATGGCCTCGCCGATATGAAAATTATCTTTAATGGCAGCGTGGGTTTTGCCGAGGCCGATTTTATTTGGTAAGCCCCCGTTAGGGCTTGCACCAGCGCACATGAAACCAGCCATTCCGGCGCTCGTTCCGATTGCCGTTTTCAACGGAATCAGCAAAGCACCAGCGGCCGTTACAGGCAGAGGCGGAGCGCACGCGGTCGCCATTCACCAACTGCCCGATTTGCGGATACCGCGTATCTGGCCCGCTGCGCAAAGCCAAAAAGCCACCGTTGCTCAAGCCATTCACAGTGCAGCTACGTGTGCGGGCCGCACGCGGGAAAACATCCAGCTTTTGCAGCGCGCCCAGCCAGCGGCCAAGGGATATCCCGCCTTCACCAAAGCGCAGCGGGCCATAGCGGCCATTTATCGTGATCTGGCTACGTGCGGTATTCACCTGACATAAGCGCCCTTGCTCGGCCAGCTCAATGCGTGAAATCCGGTTCACCGCCACTTCAGGCAGGGCCGGTGCGCCGGGGGTGCAATCGCCATTGTCAAACACGGCTTGGCCAAGGGCCGTGCTAAAACACTGCCCCGCAACATTCAGTATCTGGTTGCGCTCCACCCAAAGCGATTCGCAGCTGGTGCGGCTGTTGCCAAGGGTGGGAAAGGCTTCTGCTATGGCAGAAGCGGGCAGTAAGCCCATGATAAATATCAGGTATTTTAGCATGCAGCCTCTAATTTTGTTCCGTCACATCATGACCATACAGGTAATCAAACTGCCCGAGCAAGGCTTTCTGCGGCACCATAGCTAACACTTTATGCGCCGCCCCTCGGAAAAGCGGGTTGCGCAGGTGGTAAGACCACGCATTGCGCGCCGCCCCCTTTTGCACACGGGTTGCGCGGGATTTACGCATAGTTTCATAAGCTTGCAAGCCATTTTTAATACCCTTTTCATCCATCTCTCGCGCCAGCACATAGGCATCTTCCAGCCCCATACCTGCCCCTTGCGCCAAAAAGGGCAGCATCGGGTGGCAAGCATCGCCCACCAAGCCTATATGGCCATCAGACCAGTTTGGCAGCACCGGATGGTTAAACAACCCCCACAGAAAAGTCTCCTCCACCTGCTCAAGTAAAGCCTGAACAGGTGTCGCAAAGCCTTTGAAAGCGTTTCGTAAATTATCGGGTGTATCAGAGATATTCCAACCTTCATCCGCCCAGCCTACGCGCTCCTCCACTGCCACAAAATTAATCACACTTCCGCCTCGAAGAGGGTATGCCACAAAATGGCGGCCTTTGCCCATAAACACCTGTGCGGCGTTTTCAAACAGGCCCTTGGGCAGGCGCTCCGCTGCCACCAGCCCACGCCATGCGACCTGCCCGGTAAATTCCGCCGGTTGGCCATGTAATGCCAGCCCCCGCACCACCGAGCGCACCCCGTCCGCCCCGATCAGGGCATTGGCCTCGGCCACATCGCCATTGTCAAATTCGGCTTTCACACGGATTTCACCCTGCGACACCGCGATAAGCCGATGGCCAAACACCAGGTTCACCCCCGCCGCCAACGCGCCCTGCTCCAACACCGCCAGCAGGTCCGCGCGGTGAAATTGCCAATAGGGCCGCCCATAGCGCGCCTCGGCAGAAGCCCCCATCGGCAAGCGCACCACCTCACCCCCGCGATAATCGCGCAGCACCACAGCTTCGGGGGTGTTGGCCACCGCCGCCGCTGCCTCTCGCAGGCCCAATGCCTCCAGCACCGCCACGCCGTTGGGGCTTATTTGCAAGCCCGCACCAACCTCGCCCAGCCCTTCGGCCTGCTCAAAAACCCGCACCCGCGCGCCCCGTTGCGCCAAGGCCGTGGCTGTGGCCAAGCCGCCAATACCAGCGCCGATAATGCTGATTTCTTGATTTTTCAAAGCCATCTATGCCTGCCTTACTGTGCGGCTCGCAAGAAGGCTGTCTGTCGCCATCCCGAGCATGTCTAGAATTTCAGTCGTGTGCGCGCCATCCTCGGGCATATCAGCGCTGGCCGCAGCCCCCATGCGCGGGGCCACGGCGGGGTGGCGCATATTACCAACCGTGGTTAGCGCCGAACGCGCCGCCATGTGGGGGTCCGTTGCCACTTCTTCATAGGTGAGCACGGGGGTTACGCAAGCATCGCTGCCACCAAAGACCTTCGCCCATTCACGCATGGTTTTCTCAGCGAAAACGGCCTCAAGCTGCGCCATTTGTTTTGCATGTAACCCCACCTCGTGCTGCGGGCCAAAATCCTCAGGCTCAATCCCAAGCCCCGCCAGCATCTCCGCAAAAAACTTCGCTTCAATCGCGCCGACGGCCACGAAGCGACCGTCACTGCAGGGGTAGCAGCGGTAGTAAGGCACCCCGCCGTCGAGCCAGTTGCTCTGCCGCTCAGGTGTCCAGCCCCCCGCTGCATGCAGGCCATGGAACATGCCCATCATTGAGTTCACACCATCCACAATCGCCGCGTCCACCACCTGCCCTTTGCCCGTGCTACGTGCCGCATAAAGCGCTGCGAGGATGCCCATGATCAGAAACATCGAGCCACCGCCAAAATCGCCGACCAGATTAAGCGGCGGCGGGGGTGGGCGGTCAGCATCGCCCATTGCGTGTAACGCGCCGGTGAGAGAAAGGTAATTGATATCATGCCCCGCCTGCATAGCGCGCGGGCCACCCTGCCCCCAGCCTGTCATACGGGCATAAATCAGCGCTGGCTTTATGGCCATCAGCGCCTTTGGCCCCAGCCCGAGCCGCTCCATCACGCCTGGGCGGTTACCCTCTATCAGCACGTCGGCCCAACTGGCCAGCTGCGTGGCCACTGCCGTGCCCGCCTCCGTTTTCAGGTCCACCACAATCGAGCGCTTGCCGCGCCGATCAATGCTTTGCGCCAGCCCAATTTCGCCGCGCTGTGGGCGATCTATCACCACCACATCCGCGCCAAGGTCAGCCAAGAGCTGGCCCGCATAGGGGGCGGGGCCAATGCCCGCGAACTCAACAATTTTTAGCCCTACAAGCGGGCGGGCATCAGCCATCGATATTTCCTTTTCTCCCTCCGAAGTGTTTTCACCCTTTCATACTCCTGTTCCGCAAACCAGAGGAATTGCGGCCCAGCTCATTCCGGCCTATACTATGTGCAAGCGGCGCAAAATGCGCTGCATCAATAAACGGGGGAGCCTATGCTCACAAATCTCATCATCAGCGCCATTTCCGGTGCAGTCGGCGGCAATGCCATAGGCGGCTTGCTGAAAAAATTCAATCTCGGCACCATTGGCAAC
>JAJRRX010000171.1 GCA_024279075.1 Alphaproteobacteria bacterium
GGTTTAGGAACACTTTCAGGCCCTTCGCCGCTGCTCCGGCAATGGCGTTATCTACCGGAACAATGCTTCGGGCCAACAATTTGAGTTGGTCGCCTTCATTGGTAGCTTCAACTGAGAGCACAATGTTTTGCCCAACTGTCAACAGGGCATCCGCCTTTTCCAGCACATCCGAAAATACAGTGACCTCGAACAAGCCCGAGGGGTCGGAGCATTGCACGAAGGCGTATTGGTTGCCACGAGCGGATTTGCGGCGTTGCACGCCAGCCACGGTGCCGGCAATTTTGGCAGCGACGGCCTTAACGCCTTGGCTCTTTTGGGTCAGCTCTTCCAGCGTGAAAACCGGCGGACGCTGGCGTTTGAGCGGGCCGATATAGTCATCCAGCGGGTGGCCGGAAAGGTAGAACCCGATGGCGGCTTGCTCTTGCGTGAGGCGCTCGGTTTGCAGCCAATCGTCGGGCATCGGCAGGCGGGGCGGCGGGAGGTCCTCGCCGCCATCGCCAAACAGGCTGTTCTGGTTGGAGTTCTTTTGCTCGAAATTGGCGGCGGAATAGGCGACGAGGCCATCGACTGAAAGCAGCACTTTATGACGGTTGGCGTCGAGCTGGTCAAAAGCCCCCGCGCGGGCGAGCATTTCAAACGGGCGCTTGCCCATGCGCTTGAGGTCCACACGGCGGGCGAAATCGAAGAGGTCTTTGAACGGGCCGCCCTCATGGCGCGCCGCCGTGATCAGCTTCATGGCTTCCACGCCGACATTTTTGAGGCCGCCGAGCGCATAGGCGATTTTGCCGTCAACCACTGAGAAGGTCGCCTCGCCGCGGTTGACACAGGGCGGGATCATTTCGATATCGAGGCGTTTAACTTCGCGGAAATAGACGTGGAGCTTGTCGGTGAGGTGAATATCGCAATTCATCACACCGGCCATAAATTCCACCGGATGGTTGGCTTTGAGCCACGCGGTTTGGTAGCTCACCACCGCATAAGCCGCCGCGTGGGATTTGTTGAAGCCATAATTGGCGAACTTTTCGAGGAGGTCAAAAACTTGCGTCGCCTTCTTGCGATCCACCCCGTTTTCCGCCGCGCCCTTTTCGAATTTAGGCCGCTCCTTGGCCATTTCTTCGGCGATCTTTTTACCCATGGCGCGGCGGAGCAGGTCCGCACCGCCAAGGGAATAACCCGCCATTTCTTGGGCGATTTGCATCACTTGTTCTTGGTAAACAATGATGCCTTGGGTTTCGTCGAGCAGGTGGTCGATGCTTGGGTGCAGGAGGTCGCGCTCCTCCAACCCGTTCTTAACCTTGCAGAATTTTGGAATGTTTTCCATTGGGCCGGGGCGGTAGAGGGCCACCAGCGCCACGATATCCTCAATGCAGGTCGGCTTCATCTGCCGCAAGGCGTCCATCATGCCCGAACTCTCCACCTGAAACACGGCCACGGTTTTGGCGCTGGCGTAAAGCTCGTAGGTGGGTTCGTCGTCCAGCGGGATCAACCCGATGTCGACCTCGATGTCGCGTTGCTTGAGCAGGTCCAGCGCGTTCTGGATGACCGTCAGGGTTTTCAAGCCCAAGAAGTCAAACTTCACCAGTCCCGCAGGCTCGACCCATTTCATGTTGAATTGCGTTGCGGGCATGTCGGAGCGCGGGTCTTTGTAAAGCGGCACCAGCTCGTCGAGTGGCCGATCCCCGATCACCACACCCGCCGCGTGGGTCGAGGCATTGCGCAACAGCCCCTCGACCTGTTGGGCGTAGTTCAGCAGCCGCGCGACCACCTCTTCTTCGTCCGCTGCTGCCCGCAGTTTTGGCTCGTCCTCAAGGGCTTGCTTGATGCTGACGGGCTTGACGCCCTCCACCGGAATCAGCTTGGACAGGCGGTCCACTTGCATATAGGGCATCTGCAAAACGCGGCCCACATCGCGCACGGCGGCCTTGGACAAGAGCGCGCCGAAGGTGATGATCTGCGCCACCTTATCGCGCCCATATTTCTCCTGCACATAGGTGATGACTTCCTCGCGGCGGTCCATGCAGAAGTCGATATCAAAGTCGGGCATGCTGACCCGCTCGGGGTTGAGGAAGCGCTCGAACAAGAGGGCATAGCGCAGCGGGTCGAGGTCTGTAATGGTCAGCGCATAGGCCACAAGCGAACCAGCGCCCGAGCCACGGCCGGGGCCGACGGGGATGTTCTGGTCTTTCGCCCATTGGATGAAATCGGCCACGATCAGGAAATAGCCGGGGAAGCCCATGCCGTTGATGATTTTGAGCTCGAATTCGAGGCGGGCTTCGTAGTCCTCAACGCTGACGGCATGAGGGATAACCTCAAGGCGTTTTTTCAGGCCCTCGCGGGCGAGCGCGGCCAGCGCTTCCACCTCGTCATCAGCAAATTTCGGCAAAATAGGCGGGTGGGTGCGGGCGCGAAAGGCGCAGCGCTGGGCGATCTCTATGGTGTTTTCCAGCGCCTCGGGGAGGTCCGCAAACAGCGCCGCCATTTCGTCTTGCGACTTGAAATAGTGCTCGGGGGTTAGGCGACGGCGGGGGGATTGTTGGTCTACATAGGCACCATCCGCGATGCAGATCAGGGCGTCGTGGGCCTCATACATTGATTTTTTTGGGAAGTAGACATCATTGGTCGCCACCAGCGGCAGCTCAAGCCCGTAAGCCAGCTCTACAAAGCCCGGCTCGGTGGCGGCTTCTTCGGGGGTGCGGCGGTTTTCGCCCTCGGGGTGGCGCTGAAGCTCAATATAGAGGCGGTTGGGAAACAGGGTTTTGAAGTGCTCGGTGAGCAGGCGGGCTTTGTCGGCGTGGTTGTCTTGCAGAAGCTGCCCTATGGGGCCGAGGGAACCGCCGGTGAGGCAAATAAGGCCTTCCGAGTGGGCCTTAAGGCGGGCGAGCGTGATATGCGGCGCCGCATTGCCGCATTCCAGATAGAGCGCCGAATTAAGCTTTAGCAGGTTCTTCCACCCCGCCTCGTTTTGGGCCAGTAGCACGATGGGGCGCGGCTCGGGGGCCTTTTCGCCCGGCTGCGAGGCGGCCTCATAGGCGAGGCTAAACTGGCAGGCGATAATAGGCTGAATGCCGGCATTGCTGGCGAATTCAGAAAACTCAAGCGCGCCAAACATGCTGTTGGTATCAGTGAGCGCCACGGCGGGCATAGCGCCATCTATGCACATATCGGGCAGCTTTTTGGCGATAATTGCGCCTTCCAGCAATGAATAGGCGGAGTGAACGCGCAGATGGATGAATTTTGGCTCTGCACTCATGGAAGACTCAGGGTTGCTGCGGGTTTTGCTAGATTAGGTTTTTCTGGCCGGAATTACACCCGCAAAAATTGGAAAAATAATAGAGTGTAAAAGCAAAGGCTTAGAGGGAAGCCGCGGAAACGAAAAAAGTTTTTAAAAAAATTGCAAAATGGGCAGCGTGCGCTAAACTGGCACAGTTCAGGTTGGCGTGCTTGGCCCATAGGCTTCGATGCACCCTCCTGATCGGCCGGTCCGCTTGGCCTTAATGCGCGGTATCATAATAGATAGCGATTCGCGAATTGGGGGGCGAGATGGGAAAATTGACAACGCATGTGCTGGATACAGGGCTAGGCAAGCCCGCTGCTGGGTTGCGCATTGAGCTGTTTCGTGATGGCGACCGGTTGCGCGATGTGCGCACCAATGCCGATGGCCGCGTCGATGGGCCGTTGCTGGAGGGCGCTGATTTTCAGGTTGGCAGCTATGAGCTGGTGTTTCACGCGGGGGATTATCTTACCGCCTCGGGGCAGCCGCTGCCCGAGCCAAAATTCCTTGATGTTATCCCCCTGCGTTTTGGCATCGCGGACGACACCCACTACCACGTGCCGCTGCTGCTTTCGGCGTTTGGCTATTCCACATATAGGGGCAGCTAAATGGTGCAGTTTGTTTTGAATGGCGAGGTGATAGAGGCGAACAACACCTCCATGACCCTGCTGGA
>JAJRRX010000172.1 GCA_024279075.1 Alphaproteobacteria bacterium
AAAGGCCGCCCTCACCGTTACCACGCAGGCCGCCGAGCGTATCTATCGCGCGTCCTCGGGCGTGGCGGATATTACCACTACGCTGGCCTTGGCCGCCCATAGCCAGCTTGCGTGGCTGCCCCAAGAAACCATTCTGTTTGAAGGCTCCGCACTTAGCCGCCGGATAGATGTAGAGATGGACAAAACCTCAACGCTACTGGCGCTTGAAATGCTGGTTCTGGGCCGGCGTGCTATGGGCGAAACCTTGCAACAGGCGCGATTGTCGGATCAATGGCGTATCCGCCGGAACGGGCGTTTGATTTATGCAGATGCCCTGCGGTTTTGTGAACCACAAACTGAAACGCAGTCCTGCGCCACCTTTAACGGCCACCGCGCTCTGGCAACGCTGGTTTATGTCGCGCCTGACGCCGAAAGCCGCCTTTCGAGCGTGCGCAGCCTGCTGAACTTCGAAGAGGTCGAGGCCGCAGCCTCCGCATGGAACGGCCTACTTGTGGTGCGGTTTCTGGCCCCCGATGCCCAGCCGCTCCGTGCGGCGTTAATTTTGTTTTTAACCGAATTTCGCGGCGGCCCCCTGCCCCGCGTCTGGCACATGTGAAAGAGACCCCATGAACCTGACCCCGAGAGAAAAAGACAAACTGCTGATCAGCCTCGCCGCCATGGTTGCGCGCGGGCGGCTTGAACGCGGCGTTAAACTCAACCACCCTGAAGCCATCGCATTAATCACGGATTACGTGGTCGAGGGCGCGCGGGATGGCCGCTCGGTGGCTGACCTTATGTCGGCGGGCGCCAGCGTGATCACCCGCGCGGACTGTATGGAGGGCATCCCCGAGATGATCCGCGATGTGCAGGTCGAAGCCACCTTCCCTGACGGCACCAAGCTGGTGACCGTCCACCAGCCGATCCGATAGGAGGCCAGCATGATTCCCGGAGAGATTTTCCCCGCTGAGGGCAGCATAGCGCTGAACGAGGGCCGAGAGGCGCTTGTTATGATGGTCGCCAACACCGGCGACCGCCCCGTGCAGGTGGGCAGCCACTACCACTTTGCCGAGACCAACCCCGAGCTGGATTTTGACCGCACGGCGGCCCACGGCATGCGCTTGGATATTGCCGCTGGCACCGCCGTGCGCTTTGAGCCGGGGCAGCGGCGAGAGGTACAACTGGTGGAGATCGGCGGGGCACGGAAGGTGTTCGGGTTTAATGGGGCGGTGATGGGGGCATTATGATTTTCGAGAAAACCCACTGTTGCACCTTGATGGCACGGAATGTTGAAGCGACGTGTGACCAACACCCGAACCGTTTCGATTGCCCTGATATGCTGGTCGAATATATCGAAAAGTTCGATAGCTACGGCCTGATCATTCATGGGGCTGGATCATCTATAATGCAAATAGATTTCTGCCCATGGTGTGGGTCTAAACTCCGCGACCTTAGCGGCCAATTCTTTGATGAAATCGAGGCATTGGGGCTAGAACTTTCCGACGACCTCCCGAAAAAATATCAAACCGCCGAATGGTGGTTGAAGAAGGAACTGTAACATGCCCCACCACATCCCCCGCCCCGACTATGCCGCCATGTATGGCCCCACCACCGGCGATAAAATCCGCCTTGCCGATACTGACCTGATCATTGAGGTCGAGCGCGACCTGACAACTTACGGCGAGGAGGTGAAGTTTGGCGGGGGCAAGGTGATCCGCGACGGCATGGGGTAGTCTCAGGCGACGCGGGCCGAGGGGGCGGTGGATACGGTGATTACCAATGCGCTCATCGTTGACCATTCCGGCATTTACAAGGCAGACGTTGGCCTGAAAAACGGGTTGATTCACAAAATTGGCAAGGCGGGCAACCCCGATACCCAGCCGAATGTAGACATTATCATCGGCCCGGGCACCGAGGCCATTGCTGGCGAAGGCCGCATACTGACCGCGGGCGGGTTTGACAGCCACATCCACTTCATCTGCCCGCAGCAAATCGACGATGCCCTGCATTCCGGCGTAACAACCATGCTTGGCGGGGGCACTGGCCCTGCCCATGGCACCCTCGCCACCACCTGCACGCCGGGGCCGTGGCATATCGGGCGCATGATGCAAGCGGCCGATGCCTTTGCCATGAACCTTGCCTTTGCGGGCAAGGGCAATGCCAGCCAACCCGCCGCGCTGGAAGAGCAGGTGCTTGGCGGGGCGTGTTCGCTAAAGCTGCACGAGGATTGGGGCACCACCCCTGCAGCGATTGATAATTGCCTCAGCGTTGCCGACGCGATGGACGTG
>JAJRRX010000009.1 GCA_024279075.1 Alphaproteobacteria bacterium
CAAATGCTGCAAGTTTGAATAAAGCACCCGCCATAAGCACCACCGCCAAAGTGCGGCGCGGGGGTAGCCTTGCCAAGCAGCAAAAACGCTCGACGCGCCGCGATAGCCGAGCGCAGCGAGGCCACAGGCTCAACGTATGATATAGGGCCAAAACACCAGCACCCCGATCACAGCCGCCGCCATTGCCGCCATTAATACCGCCGCTGCTGCCATGTCCTTTATCCGCCTAATCGCCTCAGTCTTTTCTGGCTCGACAAAATCACACAGCCCTTCCAGCGCCGCATTCAGCAGCTCCGCCGCCCAGACCAAGCCGATCGCCCCTGCCAGCGCCGCCCACTCCCAGCGCGCCACACCAAAGCCAAAGCCCAGCGCCACCACCAGCATAGTCGCCACCAAGTGCACCCGCAAATTACCCTCGGTTTTCAGCCCATAAGCCAACCCGGCAAAGGCAAAGCCAAAACTGCGCAGGCGGGCGGCTAGAAATTTCGCAAAACATGTCATCTGCGCATCATCCATGGTTTTGATGGGCTTGTCGAGCCACCCTGCCCGCGTTAAACCCGTAACATGAACCCGATCCTTTATTCCTTCCGCCGCTGCCCCTACGCCATGCGCGCCCGCCTTGCCTTGGCCAGCGCGGGAATACCCGTTGAGCTGCGCGAGGTTCTGTTGCGCGATAAAGCACCCGAGCTGCTGGAAGCCTCGCCCAAGGCCACGGTGCCTGTGCTTGATCTGCCCGACCGCGTGATCGAAGAAAGCTACGATATTATGCTGTGGGCGCTTGGTAAAAGTGATCCCGAGGGCTGGCTGCAAGGGAAAAACGAGCCGCTCATCACCGAAATTGATGGCCCTTTCAAAACCGCGCTGGATCACTACAAATACGGCAAAATCGGCGTGGAAGAGGCGCGAGAGACCTCTTCTGAAACCTTGCGCAAGCTGGAGAACACCCTCAAAACCAGCCCTTTCCTTTCCGGCCCGCAGTTTACGCTTGCAGATGCGGCCAGCGTTACCTTCATCCGGCAATTCGCCAATGTGGACCGCGCATGGTTTGACACCCAGCCTTGGCCTCACCTGTGCGCATGGCTGGAAAATTTCCTTGCATCCCCGCGCTTTGAAGCCATTATGCGCAAATATCCCAAATGGCAGGCGGGCGACCCTGCCACCTTATTTCCGGAGCCGTAATGACCGACCGTTTAACCGAGCTCGAAGAGCACACAACCCACCAAGCCGCGACTTTGGAAGAGGTGAGCGCAGTTGTGGCCGCGCAAGCCGAGCAAATCGCGCGGTTAGAGCGGCGGGTGCGCCTATTGATGGAGCGCGCAGCGCAAATGGAGGCGGATACGATGTCTGGCGCGCCCTTGGCAGACCAAAAACCGCCGCATTGGTAAGCCCGTGGAAACCGTTATCATCCTGCATGGCCTTGGCCGCCGTGGGGCTTCTATGCAGAAGCTGGCGAACGCTATCAAGGCCGCTGGCTTTCAGGAATTAGTGCTGGATTACCCCTCGACCAGCCATGCCATCGAGGGCCTAACCGAAAAACTGTGTGAGATGCTCCCCGCTGAAGGGCGGCTGCATTTTGTTGGTCATTCGCTCGGGGGTATCCTTGCCAAGAGGCTCGCCAAGCGCATGGGGCCAGCACGGCGCGGCCGCGTGGTGCAGATCGGCGCGCCGAATTTTGGCTCGGAGCTGGCAGCGCGGGCGGGGGTGTTTTCAAAGGTTATGGGGCCGGCATTGGCCGAGCTTCACCCGCATGAAGGCGAAGATGATAGCGGCGTTGATATCGGCGCCATTGGTGGCACGGCGGCGCTGGCGGCCTATAGTCTGATCACCGGGATTGATGGCGAAAACGATGGCAAGGTTAGCCTACGTTCCGCTTTTGGCCATGCGCCCGAGGGTAAAAAGCTGGCTTTGCCCGTGGCCCATAGCCTGATGATGCAGGATAAACGGGTAATAAAAGCGGTGGTGGAATTTTTGCACAACGGTCAGTTTTCAGATAGCTAAACATAGTTTACTATTTGCTTACAATTTTAAGATAATCAGATATGCTAGCGGCCCATAGGGACAAAAACATGAAAACCGTAATGATTTCAACGTTAAAAATTATAGGGGTGCTGGCTTTTGCGCTGTCCGCCCCGCTCACAACGCG
>JAJRRX010000010.1 GCA_024279075.1 Alphaproteobacteria bacterium
CCGTCTTCTCGCCAGCCTCCTGCTCTTTCAGCATTTGAATAATCTGCTCATCCGTGAATCGCTTCTTCATGTTTTCCGTCCTTTTCGTTGGGCGGACTCTACATCATTTTGGAGGAGTTCTAGGGGCGCAGGTCAGAACCTCTGACCTTCAGGTTATGAGCCTAATGGGCTGAATATTTATCAAAGTTTGCAAAAGTTTATTAAATCATATAAAACAGTATGTTACGCACCACATTCTATTGCTTTCAATTTCTTGAGGTTGCCCTAAATAGCGCTAAAGTGTAGCACCAGTGTAGCACCAGCGTAGCACCAGATTTGGAGTAGGGAATTGGCCAGTCACCATTTGAACTTTGTGAAATCCGTTCTTTCGAAAACCCCGAGCGCGGCCAAGGGCCGGAAGGATTACTATTACGACACGCGGGAAAAGGGCTTGATGTTGGCGGTAACAGCCGCAGGCACCAAGACGTTTTATCTCTACAAGCGAATTGACGGGAAACCCGAGCGGGTATTGCTGGGCCGCTTCCCTGATATCAGCATTGAGAACGCCCGTAAGAAGGCCGCTGAGGCCAAAGGCACGATTGCGGGAGGGAAGAACCCGCAAAAGGTCAAGCGGGCCATACGGGCGGAAATGACATTTCTTGAGTTGTTTACCGAATACATGGAAAAGTATTCCAAGGTGCATAAAAAATCATGGATCTACGACGAGCGGGAAGTGAACAAGTTTTTGCCGCACTGGTTCAAGCGCAAGATTTCATCCTTTGATAAATCCGAAGTAGAGCGGCTGCACGCGAAAATTGGCAAGGACAATGGCATCTATCAGGCCAACAGATTGTTGGAGCGGATACGTTCGATTTTCAACAAAGCGATTGATTGGGGTTGGGAGGGCAACAATCCCGCCGTGGGGATCAAGAAGTTCCGCGAAAAGAGCCGCGACCGTTTTTTGCAACCCGACGAGCTGCCCCGCTTCTTTGAAGCCCTCGCCAATGAGCCAAACGAGACCGCACGGGACTTCTTTATGATCTCGCTTTTGACAGGGGCGCGGAAATCCAACACGCTGTCGATGCGCTGGAAGGATATCAATTTCACCACCGAAACATGGCGGATTGAAGAAACCAAAAATGCCGACCCGCAAACCGTTCACCTCCCCAAAGAGGCCATAGAGATCTTGACCGCCCGCAAGTGGAAATCCGAAAGCCCTTGGGTGTTTGAGGGCAACGGCGCTTCGGGCCATATGGCGGACCCGAAAAAGCCTTGGACGCGGATATTGAAAGCTGCGGAAATTGAAGACCTGCGCATTCACGACCTGCGGCGGACCTTGGGCAGCTATCAGGCCGCAACAGGGGCTAACGGCTATATCATAGGCAAAAGCCTTGGGCATAAAAGCCAGCAATCTACAGCGGTATATGCACGGCTCAACCTTGATCCGGTACGGGAAAGTGTCAACAAGGCGACCAATGCCATGTTTGGCTATATGAAGCCGCAGAATTCGGGTGAAGATAATGGATGATATTCGTGGAACCTCAATATTGGACTTGCCCTACGGCTCTGATGAAGAGCTTTTCCTTCAATATGTCGGTACGGAAGCCGCAATCAAAATAGCTGAAATCATGGGGGTGAACCCCGACCTCACCGACAATCTAGAAACTGACTTAAAGGGCGCCTTTTCGGCCTTCCTTCATGGACAATTTCAGCTAGTGGCACACCAATCCTTGAAGCAAGAAAACAAGGCATTAGACGACGTGCAGCGAAAGAGCATGGCTCTTTACGAAGCACTTCTAGGCCTCTACGAATTTGGCGGCTCCACTCCGAAACTGGCGCATGAAATCAAAACCAACGAAACAAAATACACGACCGCCAACGGTATCATTTTGGCTGATTTACTCGACAACAATCGAAACAATCCGTTTCGCTCCATTCGCGAGCTATTATCGGATTTAGCTATTTCTGCTGAGCGTTCAATCATCAAAAAGCACCGGAAAAAGAAGCGACCTACAAAAGAGGATCTTGATTTCGCGGCACTCGATGAAATGGTAACTGACGACACGCAGAGTCAGGAGCGGTCGAACCTCCCCAAGCTAGACAAAGAGCACGCGTTGCGATGTGCAGTCTTTGCCTTCAAGGGAATTTGGGGGAAATATTCAGACCAGCCATTTACCGAAGGCATGTATTACACAGAAACAAAATCCAACCTTTCTCTGGCCGCTGACGCTCTTGAAGTATTCATGCGGAATCTTGATCCAACCGTCACCCGTCAGAATATCATTTCCGCGATTAAGTGGCTAAAATCACACGACCTGCCCGAAGAAAGCTTTGAGCAAGGGTATTGATCATAGCCCAAAATGCTCAATAATATTTGGTATTTGAGGATATTTACGCGAAAATCTCTGTGTGGATTTGGGATCAAATGCCCAAATTTTCTTCTAAATCACTTCTATTGATTTGAGCGTAAATCATGAGAAATGACCTTAAATCTCCGACAGGTTAGCGCGGTTTGCTTCGCTTTACACTTAAAAACCAATAGCTTAAGCGATGCTCGCGCATTTCAGCATATTCCACATCGCGAAACTCAGTCAAAATTACGCCCCCAACTTTGCAATCGGGATGATTTGAAAATGATCCGAGTTTCCGAAAGAATCTCCCCATTACTTATCAAACATGGAGATTGCCAAAATGGCCGCCTTATTCAAATCCAACCTTATGACGCCCGAGCAGGTCGCTGAATATTTGGGGGTATCAATTGAAACCCTGAATGTGTGGCGCTGCACCAAGCGTTACAACCTACCCTATGTGAAAGCGGGGCGGCTGGTGCGCTACCGCTTTGAGGATGTCGAAGCCTTTGTTGCATCGCGGATGCAAGGCGGTATCGCATGATGCTGGCTTATCAAGGCAAAGTTGACTTTGCCGAAATCAACTTGCGATGCAAAGCAATGCTCCCTTCTCTTCTTTCTCAGTGGTTGCCCGACGGAAAAAGCTTCGGGCAAGAGTGGGTGGCCCTTAATCCAACCCGCGCAGACCACCGTTTGGGGTCATTTAAGATCAATATGATTTCGGGCTTTTGGGCCGATTTCGCAACGGGTGACAAGGGGGGAGATATTATCAGCCTTTACGCCTACCTAAATGAGCTTTCCCAACTGGATGCCGCCCGCGCTCTTCGCCAGCAAGTAGGAGGCTGACTTGAAACACGACATAGAAAATTTACGCCATGCCAAGGCGGGCGTTCCCGTGCAACAATATGTTTACCGAAACGTAGAGGGAAATCCGGTATTGATTGCTAACCGTTTCGAAAAGGGAAACGGTGAAAAGTTCTTTCTACCTTACGATATGCTACGTAAGGCTTGGAAAGCCCCAGACATGCGGCCAATCTACAACCTTCATCTGGTCGCGGCAGCCAGTGCCGACACACCGATCATTTGTGTCGAGGGCGAAAAATGCGCCGATGCTTTGGCGGAGTTAGGCTATTTAGCAACCACAACCTTTGGCGGCTGCAATGGCTCCTCAAAATCGGACCTATCCCCACTGGAAGGCCGCACCATTATAATCTGGCCCGACTTTGACGATCCGGGGCAAAAGTATGCCAAATTGGTAGCGGATACCTTACGTAATCGCCACGCCTGCAAGGTAGCCACAATCGCAATATCTAACGATACGCTACGTAGCGCTTCGGGAGAGGCTGAGAATCCTTCATATGCGTTACGTAAGGGATGGGATGCCGCCGATGCGATTGGTGAAGGTTGGGATAAGGTTGCTATCGACAGGCTGATCTCGCTGGCGGTTCCGCATGGCGACATACCAAAAACAGAACAACCGGACACTGAAGCAAGCTTGGGCATTGTGGACCTTTGGCATACTCCAAACCGAGAACCCTACGTAACGATACAAACCGACAATCACTTTGAACACCTGTCTCTTGAATCAAGCCATTTCAAAAGCCTGCTATCCCATGCCCACTACAAGGCCGAAGGGAAAGTTCTGACCAGTAACGCGCTGGAAGACAAGCGCCGCGCCATGGTGGGCCAAGCTCTGTTTGACGGGGAGCGTTTTAAGATTTTCAATCGCGTAGGCTCACAAGGGAAAACCGTTTATCTTGACCTCGGCGATCCAGATTGGCGCGCGGTGGCCATTGACGCCACGGGCTGGCAAATCGTAACGAACCCGCCCGTTCATTTTACCCGCGCGCGGTCCATGCTTGCCCTGCCAATCCCAGAGATGGGAGGTGGTGACATAAACATGCTACGGCCTTTCCTCAACACGGGCAGCGAAACCGATTTCAAAATGATTGTGGCTTGGCTTATTGGGTGTTTCCACCCCAAAGGCCCTTACCCAATCCTGATCCTAACGGGCGAGCAAGGCAGCGCCAAAAGCACCACGGCCAAGGTGCTACGTAGCCTTATTGACCCTGCCAACCCTATGGGGCGTAGCAGCCCGCAAAACGAGCAAGATTTGGTGATTGCAGCTAAACACAACCATGTGCTGGCCTTCGACAATCTCTCCAATATCAAACCCGCGATAGCCGATGCGCTTTGCCGAATTTCAACGGGCGGGGGCTTTGGCACCCGCAAACTGTACACTGACAGCGAAGAAATCCTTTTCGATGCCACCCGCCCCTGCATCCTCAACGGCATTCCCGACCTCGCCACCCGCCCCGATTTAGCGGATAGGTCGATTGTGGTTACCCTGCCAATCATTCCAAGTTCCGCGCGGCAAACCGATGCCGAATTTTGGCGGGGCTTCAAATCCGCCGCGCCCCTCATTCTCGCCGGATTGCTCGATGCTATATCCACGGCCCTTGATCGAATTGGCAACGTAAAGCTCGCTGAAACCCCCAGAATGGCTGACTTTGCCAAATGGACCACGGCAGCCGAACCCGCTCTAGGCTGGGCTAACGGCGCATTCATGGAAGCCTACGCGGTCAACAAGCTATCGGCTGAAGACGCCGCCATTGAAGGCAACCCCGTGGCAGAGGCAATTTTGTGCCTTATGGATGAAAAAGAGGGCTGGCAGGGGACCGCAACGGAATTGCTGAAAACATTAAGGATGACCTATCCTGAATTGGCAGGCGATCCGGCCAGCTTTCCGCGTCAGCCCAATTTGTTCTCAGGCGAATTGCGACGGGTTCAAGCCCTACTAAGAAGCCGTGGAATTAAAATCGTATTTGTTAGGCAAGGCAAATCTGGCTATCGTAGGATTGAGATAAGAAAAGCGGAAGAATGATCGTCAGCACCGTCAGCTCAGTAGCCAGCTGTGCTTTGCGTTGACGATGCTGACGATGCTGACGATCATTTTGTAGTTCAATTATCGGCCCTTGTCAGACATTGATTGTGGTATGTCTAGTGGCGGCTCCCTCCCCTATAGAAGACATTTCAGCTTCGCTTTGATGACGGGGATGCTTAACTTTCTTTTTGTTGAAAAGTAAGATATAGTATCGGCAACGTCTGCATAGGTCTCTATAGATATTAGGTCCGAAAAAATTTATTCAGCGCGTCCCAAGTTTAGATTTTAACGGAAGTGATTTCATATATGGAAAAATGGTCAAAGTTTCTCTCAGATACGCGGTTTAGTGATCACTACGGTCGCAACAAGCCTGAGAACATGCCATCTCTCCCAAGTTTTGCAAGAGCTCAGTTTCGTGTGGAACAAGAGCGCGACCATGACCGAGTTTTGTTTTCCACACCTTTTCGACGCATGGGCGACAAGACGCAGGTGTTCCCACTTGAGAGCATAGAGAGTATTCGAACCCGCCTGACGCATTCGTATGAAGTATCCAACCTAGCCCGATCTCTAGGAATTGAGATTGCCACGACAATGAATGATAAGCTTCCTGAAAACGCCATCAGAGTTATTCCAGCTTCGCTTGCTGCCGTTGGCCTTGCACACGATATAGGCAACCCTCCTTTTGGTCATCAGGGCGAATACGCTATTCGCGCTTGGTTTAAGCGAAATTCAAATGATCTATTCAGCGCTGACACAATACCAGAAACCAAACACAAGGATGCCGTTGCTGCGGACCTTGAAAAACTAACGGTTCAACACAAGAATGATTTTCTGGAGTTTGAAGGTAATGCCCAAACTCTTCGTGTTCTTACAAAACTTCAAGTTATCAGCGATGATCTTGGCCTCAACTTAACCTTCGGTACTCTAGCCGCAGTTATGAAGTACGTTGCTTCATCAGATAAGATCAGCAACAAAAACCACGCATTCGAGAAGGTAGGTTTTTTCGCTTCGGAGCAAAGCCTGGTAAAAGTAATTAGGGATGCTGTTGGCTTAGATGGAGATTCGCGTCATCCGCTAGCTCTTGTTATGGAAGCCTGTGACGACATCGCCTACTCCGTGCTTGATGCTGAAGATGCAATTAAGAAGGGGATTGCATCTCTGAATGATCTATTAGCAACTCTGGATGCCGACACCACTGGAGATTCTTCCGAAAAGGACGAAGTTGTTGCACACCTGTGCGAGAAAATGCAGTGGGAGCTAAAGCATCTCCGAACGCAAAAACTCCCCCCGAGTGAGCTGCAAGATGTTGCAACCCAAAAATTCCGTGTTTACGCGATTCATCTGATGGTTTCGGCAGTGGCAGAGGCGTTTAAAGACAACTATGGGGCGATCGTTTGCGGCCTATTCGACAAAGAGCTGATTAAAGAATCAAAAGCAGCGAAGCTATGTAAGGTATTGAAAACATTTGACCGAGAGAATGCGTTCAGCCACAAGACGGTTCTGGAGGTTGAGCTAAATGGGTACAATACACTCAACAGGCTTATGGATTTTCTTTGGATTGGTATAAGTGACCGCAAATGCTATGATGAACTTGGCAGCAAACGTAATTCACCATTTGCAGCTTATGTATACAGCCGAATTTCGAAAAACTATCGCCGCATTTTTGAAGGAAAGGTGAATTGTTTCCATAAAGATGATGAATTGCCAATTCGGTATAAGGAGATGCAACTCCTGACAGACATGGTATCAGGCATGACGGATCAGTTCTGTATCGATTTGCATGACGATTTATTGAAACATTTTCGTGAAGAGAAAACGGTAAATGGAACATCTGCTTGAACGAAAAATTCGCTACTTTATGACATCACCCTATCGCGGGCGCGATGGGGTGCGTAGCACGCTAAAAGAACTTCAAAGATATGGCAGACTTGCACTTATAGGAGGCATGCTTCGCGATGTTGCCTTGTTCGGGAATGCGGGTTTTAAATCAGATCTCGACTTTGTAATTGATCCGTATGATTTATCGGATTTCGAAACGCACATGCATGCTATTGGTGCCCGCAAAAACCGTTTTGGTGGTTATGCCTTGCCATTCTCAAAATGGCAGATAGATGTGTGGCCCCTTCAACGAACTTGGGCTCATATGCATGGTCATGTCCAAATTCGAACTATCGGTGATTTGCGGGAGGGCACATTTTTTAAATGTGACGCAATCATTTATGATTTGGAGCATAAAAAACTACGCACTAAACCTAATTACTTCAAGGAGTTGGATCAAAAAATATTGGAAATCAATCTTCGCCCAAATCCAAATCCGCAAGGAAATGCCGTTAGGGCATTTCGGTATTCGTTTATTAAAGGTTTCCAGTGGGGGCCGAATCTTTCACAGTTCGTTGCTGAAACAATCAAAGATATCGGTTGGAATGCGCTCAAGGAGGGCGAGTTCCGCTCGTTCAGAACGGAATACCTCGAAACCGTAGATGCGCCTGAATTGATGAGGGGGCTTGAGTCCCACCTTTCAACGAGTAAAAAATTATTGTTTAATCCAGCGGCCTTCCAGCGCGGCATGCAGTTGGAACTTCCGCTCCATAAATGATATGACTGTCATTGCTTGAGTATCAGCCAAAAAATCGGCTGCTACAGCCTGCAACGCGAGCTTTCCATGCATAGCGGTCTTTAAAGATTGAGCCAGCGACGTTCTGCTTCCCATCCATATTGACAACCTAACAATATGTTAGTGTTTCTGAGGCTCAAACGTAGCACCAGCGTAGCACCGCAAAAAATGGCACAACTTACGATCGCTTGAAGACGTAAAGTAGATTATTGATATTACTAGTAAATTTTGGTTGCGGGGAGAGGATTTGAACCTCTGACCTTCAGGTTATGAGCCTGACGAGCTACCGGGCTGCTCCACCCCGCGACAGGGACACAATGTGCCAAGAGCAACAACTTGCGTTGTTGGCGCTTAGCTACCCCCATTGGCGGGGAGGTTCAACCGGAAAATTCAGGAATTCGCAAATAAATGTTGTTACCGTTTTCGTAACCTTATCCACCTAAACCAAAAGCCACATCACTGTTTGGGAGAATCCGCGAATGGTTAACACATGGCGTTTGGTATTGCTGCTGTTTTTGGCAGGTTTGCCCCTGCGTGCGCAGGAAGCCACCGATGAGGATGCAATTTCGAGCATTTGCGATGCGGTGAGCGCTGCCGCTGCCCGCGCTCAAAATATGCCCAGCGATGCGCTCTATGCCATCACCCTCTCTGAAACAGGCCGCACCCGTGGCGGGGCCTTTCGCCCTTGGCCGTGGACGGTGAACATGGAAGGCCGTGGCTTTTGGTTTGACACCCGCGAGGAGGCCTATGCCTATGTGATGGAGCGCTACAATGCTGGCGCCCGCAGCTTTGATGTCGGCTGCTTTCAGATCAATTACAAATGGCACGGCATGAATTTCGAATCTATCGAAGCGATGTTTGACCCGATGGTCAATGCCACCTATGCCGCGCAATTACTTTCTGGCCTCAATGATGAGTTCGGCGATTGGACCAAGGCGGCGGGGGCGTATCACTCTCGCACAGAGACTTATGCCAGCCGCTATCGCACCCGCTATGCGCGCATCCGTGGGCGGTTGAATGGTGTTGCGCCTGAGCCTGTTCTGCGCCTCCCCACGGTGCAGATCGCCCGCGCTGCCCGCTTTCCTGATGTGCAACACGCCTTCCTATCGGCACCGCCAGTTGCGGCTATTTCGCCCTATAGCGCTCGTGCAGGGGCCATTGGTGACGGGGCGATTGAAACACCTGTGGCGGTGATGGGGTCCTTGGCTTCTGGCATGCTTGGCGGCACCACCGTCACCCTCTTAACCGGCACCAGCGGCGCGCTTTTCTAAGGATCATTATGCCCAAAATCTCCATCGCCACGCTGTATCAGCCCACGGTTTTGCTTAGCATTGCGCTGATGGCTGTGATCGCCATGATGATCTTGCCCATGCCCGCTTGGGTGCTGGATATCGGCCTTGCTGCCAGCTTTGCCATTTCGATTTTGATCTTCACCATAACCCTGTTTATCACCCGACCACTGGAGTTTTCGGCTTTTCCAACCATCCTCTTGGCCAGCCTCATGCTGCGGCTGTCGCTGAATGTGTCCTCCACCAAGCTGATTATTGGAGAGGGGCACACGGGCACAGGGGCGGCGGGGGATGTGATCGAGGGTTTTGCTAACTTCATCATGGGCGGCTCGGTTTATCTTGGGTTGGTGGTTTTTGGCGTGCTGTTGATCGTGAATTTTATCGTCATCACCAAGGGCGCGGGGCGGATGGCCGAAGTTGGCGCGCGCTTTGCTTTGGATGGTATGCCGGGCAAACAGCTGGCGATTGATAGTGACATGGCAGCGGGCGCGATTGACCACGAGGAAGCCAAGAAGCGGCGCAAAACCGAGCAGGAAGAAACCACGTTTTTTGGCTCGCTTGATGGGGCCTCGAAGTTTGTGAAGGGGGATGCGGTGGCGGGGCTGCTCATCACCATGCTCAACCTGATCATGGGCCTTGTAATGGGGGTGTTTGTACACGGCATGCCTGTTGGGCAAGCCTTTGAAACCTATGCGATTCTTACGGTTGGCGATGGCCTTGTTTCGCAATTCCCCTCCGTCATTATTTCCATCGCCTCTGCACTGCTACTCTCTAAAGGCGGGGTGCTTGGCTCGGCCGATAAAGCCCTCACAAGCCAGCTTGGGGCCTACCCTGAGGCGCTGGCTACTGTGGCCGTTCTGCTGGCGCTTTTTGGTCTTGTCCCCGGCCTGCCTATCCTGCCGTTTTTCGCGGGCGCTGCGGCGCTTGGGGCAGCGGCTTATGTGAGCTTCAAACGCAAAGCGCGCGAGGCGGACGAGGCCAAAATGGAGGAGGTGGTTGAGGCCCCCAAAGCCCAGCAAAAAACGCTGGGCGATATGCTGGACCTCGATGAAATCCACCTCGAATTTGCCTCTGATCTAGTGTCGACCGTGATGGATGATAGCGCGGGGCTTGATCGCCGCATTCTGAATATGCGCAACCATATTGCCGCGCAGTTCGGCGTGGTTATCCCCGAAATCCGGTTAACAGATTCGACGCTTTTGCCTAATGGCACCTATGTCATCCGCATTCAGGGGGTAGAGATTGCCCGTTCGGAAGTGAAGATCGGCAAGGTGCTGGTGCTGCTGGCCGATGGCGTCATCGATCCGCCCAATGGCCATGATGTTTCCGAGCCGGTTTACGGCGCGCCCGCCCGTTGGATAGAGCCGGATCTGCAAGAAGATGCGGCGCTGCAAGGGCTTTCCGTCGTCACCCCGACCGAGGTGATCGCCACCCACCTTTTGGAGGTGCTCAAGCAGAACTTCGGGCGGCTGTTTAACCGCCGCACCCTGCGCAAGCTGCTGGATGAGTTTGTGGCGGTTTCCGATACCACCCGCGCCGCCGCCAACCGCCGCATTCTAGATGAGTTTGTGCCAGACAAGGTGAGCATTGACCTCTTGCAATCGGTGTTGCGCTTGCTTTTGGAGGAGCAGGTCTCCATTCGAAACCTGCCGTTGATACTGGAATCCATCGCAGAAGCCAGCGGTGCGCTCACGGGGATAGAGGCGATCACAGAATATGTGCGCCAGCGGCTTGGGTTCCAGCTTATCGCCGATATGCAAGAGCCAGACGGCGCGTTGCCCTTGGTGCAGCTTTCCCCGGAATGGGAGGCGCTGTTTCAAAAGCACCAGCTAGAGGGCGAGCAAGGTGGGGCCGATGTGGCTTTACCGCCGCATGAGTTTAACCGCCTCGCCACGGCGGTGGCCGAGCAGGTGGGAAAAGCGGGCGAACAAGGCCGCTATCCGGCGGTTATTACCTCGGCGCGGCGCAGGCGGTTTATTCATACGGTGCTCAGCGCCAAAGGCATTCGCAACCCTGTGTTTAGCTTTGAAGAAGTCGGGGCTAATGCGCAGCCAGCACTTGTGGGCATGGCCTGATGCTAGAGGGGCTGGCAGAAATACTGGCGCAATCCAATGTTAGCCTCGCAGGGCTGATATTGGTGTTTGTGCGGGTGGCCGCTGCTGTTTCTCTTATGCCCGGTTTTGGCGAGCAGGCCATCCCCTCCCGCGTGCGCCTGATGGCGGCCATCGGGTTTACCCTCGTGGTCTGGCCGATGGTCGAGCCTTCTCTCCCCCCCATCAGCCCCGAGCTTCCAACCCTCGCAGGGCTAATCGTGATCGAGGCAGGCATAGGTTTTCTCATCGGCATTTCCCTGCGGCTCATGGTTATGGCCATCCAGTTTGCGGGCTCTGTCGCCGCCCAATCCACTGCTATTACGCAGGTTGCTGGCGTGGGGGTTACGCCGGACCCGATGCCCGCGATTGGCAATATTCTCATGCTCGCAGGCCTCACATTAGCGCTGGTTACCGGCCTGCACATCAAGGCCAGCCTCGCCATTGCCTCAACCTATGAGCTGTTTCCGCTTGGCACCATTCCGGTGGCCGGAGATATTGCCGAATGGGGCATCGCGCGGGTGTCCAATGTGTTTGCCTTTGGCTTCACCATGGCCGCGCCCTTTGTGCTCGCGTCGTTTGCCTATAACCTTGCGCTCGGCGCCATTAACCGCGCCATGCCCTCGCTTATGGTGGCTTTTGTGGGCGCGCCGCTGATCACCGCTGGCGCACTCCTAATCTTGCTCCTCGCCGCCCCCGCCATTATCACCGTGTGGAATGACCGTTTGGACATGGTGCTGGCCAACCAGATGGGCATGCCGGAATGAGTGAGGGCAAAGATGATTCAGGCGAAAAATCCCATGACGCCTCCCAGCAAAAAATCGACAAATCTCGCAAAAAGGGAGACATTGCCCGCTCGATGGATGTATCGGCCGCTGCGGGCTACCTTGGGCTTTTTATCGCGCTGACATTTGTAGGCATGGAGGGCGTGGGTAAAAGTGCGGGGGTATTGGCGCAGGTTTTTGGCAATGCCGATTCCTTGAGCCAGCAACTCCTGGCCTCCGGTGGCTCATCTATGGCAGCCCAGCTTTTCGGGCAGGCATTGCTGATATTGGTTCCGATATTTTTATTGCCTGTCACCGCGGCATTGCTGGTAACGCTGGCGCAAAGGCTTTTTGTGTTTGCCCCGAGCAAGATCAAGCCCAAAGGCAACCGGATATCGCCGCTCCAAGGTTTTAAAAACAAATTCGGTGCCAAAGGGATTGTCGAGTTTCTCAAAACCGTTAGCAAAATGGTGCTGGTTGCCTTTGGCGTCTATATGCTGCTGCGCAGTAAAAAAGACGAAATACTAGGCATGGTGCGGGCCGAGCCAGCCGAAGTGGCGCTGGAGCTTGGCAAAATCCTGACCTCTATGGTGCTGATGGTGATGACCATCGCGCTCTTGATCGCGCTGGTTGATTTCCTCTGGCAAAAATACCACCACCTGCAAAAGCTGCGCATGTCTCACAAAGAACTTCAGGACGAAAGCAAAGAAAGCGAGGGCGACCCGCATATGAAGGGCAAACGCCGCCAGCGCGCGCAGGAAATTGCCACCAACCAAATGCTGCATGATGTGCCGCGTGCTGATGTGATTATCGTCAACCCGACCCATTATGCCGTGGCGCTGGAATGGGCCCGCACGCCAGGCACCGCACCGGTGGTGATCGCCAAAGGGGTGGATGACGTGGCGCGGCGCATTCGCGAAGTGGCCAGCGAGAGCGGCGTGCCCATCCATTCAGACCCGCCAACCGCGCGCGCGCTGCACGCTACCGTAAAAATTGGCCACGAGATTGACCCCGAGCATTACCGCGCCATCGCCGCCGCCATCCGCTTTGCCGCTGACATGCGCGCCAAGGCCAAGGAGCGGGGCGCATGACGCCCGAAGAGCTGAAAATCCTGCGTGATTTGGCTGAGCAAAAACGGTTAAAGGACTTGGCGGAACTTACCCGCGCTAACGCTGAAACTGCCCTGACCGCCGCACAAATGGCAGCTTTAGCCTCCGAGGTAAGCGATAATCTGGAGGATGCCCCGCCCGAGGACCTCGCGATTATTTCGCGCTGGCTGGGCTGGGCCGAACAGGAAAACCTACGCCTCGCCAGCCGCCGCCACATTCAGGAGCAACAGGCCGAGGCCGCCCGTAGTTTCGCCGCCATTTCGGATGCAAAAACCCGCGTTATTGGCGATATGCTCAAACAAGCTCAGCACCGCGCGCTGCTTGACGACCGCCGTAAAGCCGAGCAGGAAGGCCGTGCGCCGGATAGGTAAAATTAAATATACAAGTGTTCAGTTAGCCGCTAAGTTTACCCTGAGAACGGATAAGCGGAGTTTACCATGCCCACCCAAAGCCCCCTTTGGCAGCCCAGCCCTGAAGCCATGCAGCAAAGCCTGATCGCGGGCTTCATGAAAGCGGCAGGCCAGCCGGATTTTGCAGCCCTGCACGCATGGTCTGTCGCCAATACCGCCGATTTTTGGCGGCTGGCATGGGATTATTGCGGGTTGCAAGGCGCGCAAGGCGGCACCGCTTATATTCACAACGACGACCCGATCAAAGCGCAGTTCTTCCCCGAGGCCCAGCTTAACGTCGTTGAAACCTTCCTGAAAAACGCCGATGACCGCCCCGCGATTTCCTTCATTGGCGAGAATGGCCAGCGGATGAAATGGACGCGGGCCGAGCTAAAGCGCGAGGTCGAGCAGCTCGCCGCCGCGCTGAAAGCCGAGGGCATCGGCAAGGGCGACCGCGTGGCCGGATATGTGCCAAATATGCCGCAAACCGTGGCGGCGATGCTGGCCACGGCATCGCTCGGGGCTGTTTGGTCCTCCTGCGCGCCGGAAAGCGGGCCGGATGCGGTGGTGGACAGGTTTGACCAGATCGAGCCGAAGCTGTTATTCACCGTGGATGGCTACTATTATGGCGGCAAATGGTTTGAAACCGCTGGCTCTGTGGATGAAATTCTGGAGCGGGTGTCAAGCATTCAAAAGGTTGTTTCGTGGAACTATTCCGGCACCGAGAGCAGCTATGATGCCTTCAAACACACCGACGCCCCCACCCTCACCTGCACCCCGATGGGCTTTCGGGACCCGCTTTACGTGATGTTTTCCTCCGGCACCACGGGCAAGCCAAAATGCATCGAGCATGCTGGCGGCGGCACGCTATTGCGGATGCTTGTTGAGCATCAACTCCACTGCGATATTCACCCCGAAGACCGCGTGTTTTACTACACCACCTGCAACTGGATGATGTGGAACTGGCTCGTAGGCGCGCTGGCCTCCGAAGCCGAAATCATCCTTTATGACGGCAACCCCGCCTTCCCTGATATCGATCGTCTTTTTGCACTGGCGGAAAGCGAGCGCCTCACCCATATGGGGGTTTCCGCCAAGTTTATCGACGGTGTACAAAAGCAACACCACACCCCTAGCGTGCATGATCTTAGCGCCCTACGGGTAGTGCTCTCCACCGGCTCGCCGCTTTCGCCCGAGGGTTTTACTCATGTTTACGCCGACTGGAAAGCTGATGTGCAACTCGCCTCGATTTGCGGTGGCACTGATATTCTTGGCGTTTTTGTCGGTGGTTGCCCCATTCTGCCCGTCTATCAGGGCGAGATTCCCTGCGCCGCACTCGGGTTGGATGTTACCACGTTGGGCGAGGATGGCGCGCCCGTAAGCGGAGAGCCCGGCGAGCTTGTCTGCCGCAACGCTCACCCTTCTATGCCGACGCGGTTCCTTAATGACCCAGATGATGCCCGCTACCGTGCTGCCTATTTTGACACCTATCCAAACATCTGGCGGCAAGGCGATTTTGCCCTGCGCACAGAGAACGGCGGCTTCATCGTGCTCGGGCGCTCGGATGCCACGCTAAACCCCGGCGGCATTCGTATTGGCACGGCCGAGATTTACCGCCAGCTGACGGATATCGACGAGATCGTCGATTCGGTGGTTATCGGCCAGAGCTTTGAAAATGACACTCGCGTGGTGCTGTTTGTGATGCTGGCTTCGGGCGCGACGCTAGATGACGCGCTGATCAAACGCGTAAAAACCGGCATTCGCAGCCATACCACGCCCCGCCATGTGCCTGCCAAAATCATTGCAGTCGCGGATATCCCGCGCACCCATTCTGGCAAAATTGCCGAGCTTGCGGTGCGCGATGTAGTTAATAACCTGCCCGTGCGAAACCTCACAGGGCTGGCCAACCCCGAGGCGTTGGGGCTGTTTGAAAACCTGCCAGCGTTAGGCGCCTAGCTCTTTTTGGTGCATCCAATCAGCATGCTTGGGGGCCTTTTTGGTTTTTGACCATTCCTCCAGCATATCCCACTTCACCGCGTCGAGCTTTGCCAGCATCGCCTCTTCGTCGGGGTCGGGGCAGGCCAGCTCAATGCGGTGGCCGCTGGGGTCAAAAAAGTAGATTGAGTGGAAGATGGAATGATCGGTGACACCAAGCACGTCTACACCATTGACCTCCAAATGATCTTTGAATTCCAGCAGCTTAGCGCGGTCAGCCACCTTAAAGGCGAGGTGCTGCACCCATTCGGGCGTGTTCGGGTCTTTGCCCATTTCGGGCTGGGTTGGCAGCTCAAAAAACGCCAGCACATTGCCCATGCCCGCATCGAGAAACACGTGCATGTAAGGGTCCGGCGCGTGAGTGCTGGGCACTTTATCCTCGGCAATCGCGAGCACAAAATCCATGTTGAGCATTTTGCTATACCATTCCACGGTCTCTTTGGCGTCCTTGCAGCGGTAAGCCACATGGTGGATTTGGTCGATTTTCATAACAGTGTCCTTTCAGGTTTGGGCAGCAGCTTGCAAGGCGGCATCGAGCACGTCTTGGTTGCCAATATGGTTGGCGAGGATCAGGATCAGGCGGGCATTTAGCGCCTCTGATTCCGCATCCGTCAGGCCCTCATGGGCCGCGATCAGAGTGGCGTAGAAGTCGTCGGTTTGGTCAAAATTGGGTTTGAGGTCAAGCATGATCATTTCTTTCCAATGGCGGTGAGCAGGGCGGCTTTTACGGCGGCTTCATCATAGGCTAGCCAGCGGGCGGCTACGTGTTGGTCGGGCCGCAGCAGGTAAACGGCCACGCCTGCATCGCCCAGATAGCGCGCTTTCAGGTCCTCGGTGGCAGGCAAAGTGAGGCCCTCAACGGTAACGCCGTCCACCTCCAGCATCTTGGGGACATCAAGGCCAATGCCAAGCAGTTGGAAGCGGTTGCCAAGCTTGTCAAGCAGCCAACCCTCGCCCATATCTGCGTCTTTCATCGGCGCACCGGGGCGGGTCTCGGCTGGCAGCTGGGATACGTCTGGCCCATTGAGTGCAGAGCCGTCATAGGTGCAGGGCACCGAAAGCCGGCCGGAATTCACCAGCGGGCGGGCGAACGCATGGCTGCGCGCGAGGCTCAACACCGCATCGCGAAAAGTGCGGCTGGCTTTGCTTTTTGGCGTGATAAAATCGGTCGAGCGGGTGGAGTTTAGGATGTTTTCCTCGGCCCCATACACCCGTTCATCCGAGTAGCTATCAAGCAGCGCTTCATCGGCTATGCCCTCTATCACCATTTTCAATTTCCACGCTAGGTTGTCGGTATCCTGCAAGCCGCTATTGGCTCCGCGGGCGCCAAACGGGCTGACTTGGTGGGCAGAATCGCCAGCAAAAAGCGTGCGACCGTAGCGAAACTTCTCCATCCGGCGGCACTGAAAAGTGTAGATCGAGGTCCATTCCAGCTCAAATTCCGCGTCCTCCCCAAGCATGGCGTGCAGGCGTCGCTTGATATTCGAAGGCTTCAGTTCCTCTTCGCGGTCAATATCATGGCCGATCTGAAAATCTATCCGCCAGACATTATCTGGCTGTTTATGCAGCAGCGCCGATTGCCCACGGTTAAAGGGCGGGTCAAACCAGAACCAGCGCTCGGTCGGAAAATCAGCTTGCATAATCACATCGGCAATTAGGAAGTTATCCTCAAACACCCGCCCCTTAAAATCATGGCCGAGCATTTGGCGGGTGGGGGAGTTGGCCCCGTCGCAGGCGATCAGCCAATCGGCTTCCAGCAGGTAGCTGCCTTCGGGTGTGTCGACCTCAAGGCGCACATGGTCGCCATTATCGGCCAGCGCCGTAACCTTGTTTTTGCCCCGCAGCTCAATCGGCGCACCGCCAGCTTCTAGCGCCCGCAGCCGCTCAATCAGCTTTTCCTCAAAGGTGTATTGCTGTAGGTTTATAAACGCTGGGTTTTTATGGCCGGATTCTGGCAGTAGGTTAAAGCTATAGGCCTCGTCCTCATCCACAAACACCCGCCCTGTATCCCACAGCACGCCCTTCTCGACCATCGGTTCACCACAACCTAAACGGTCTAAAATCTCTAGTGGCCGCTTGGCAAAGCAAATAGCGCGAGAGCCAAAGCTCACGCGGTCATTGTCGTCCAGCACCACCACCGGCACGCTGTGCTGCGCAAGATCAATCGCTGCTGCCAGCCCCACGGGGCCAGCGCCGATGATGATCACTTTATGCCGCGCGGTTGGGCTGGCGTCTTGGTCGGGTGAACGCTGGTAGGGGTAAAGCGGGGTTTCGAAGATTTTGTTCATACTCACTCCCCGCCGGTTTGCGCCAATACCGCCGCGATGGCTGCACGGTTTTCGGCGCTATTTTCGAAAATCGGCGCGCTCGAGCAGGCAGGCTCTCGCAGGATAAATACACTGGCGTCGCCCACTAATCCTCCGCCCACGCCCGCGTCGTTTAAGGCCTGAATGGCGTCTCTGCCATTATAGGCAGCTACTATCACAGTTTTTTCAGGGTCTAGTCTTGTGCTGGATCCCAAGGGATTTACCCAGCGCAAAATTTTCCATTCCGGCTGGCTTTCGCCCTTTAGAGTCTCGGTAACGGAAAAGGTCAGCAGCGCATAGGGCAGCGGCACCCCGCCATAGGTGCTCTCCCAACGGATAACCTCGGTCACCTCGAATTTGCCGACAAAAACCAGATCAGCTTGGCCGATATTTACGATGAGTGGCGGCGTGTTAACAGCGCAGGCCGTGGCGGGTGTGAGGCTCCCGAAGGTGATGGCAACGGCCAGCGCGATTGTTGATAATTTCTTGAAATGTTTCATCCTTGCAAAGCCTCCCACATATCAATGTCGCGCTGGGCTGTCCAAATTCGCGGGTGGGCTATGCCGCGCGCTTCGTCGTAAGCCCGCGCCACGTTAAACGGCAGGCAGTGCTCGTAAATGGCAAAATCGCCGAATTTTTCGTCGCACTCGGCGCGCACCGCATCCCATGCTTCTTTCAGTGTGCCACCTTTGGCGGCCACGCGGGCGGCAGGGCGGTAAGTGCTGTCCACAAAATCACGCGTGCTTTCAATGGCGGCTTCCACCATGCTGCGGCCCACAAGCGCATCACCGCGACCGGGGGCGATGCTGACAGGGTCAAATGCTGCGATGTTATCCAGCGTGTGGCCCCACTCGGCAAAAAAACCGTCGCCGCAGTAACACGCCGAGTGGTATTCCACGATATCGCCGGTAAACATAACCTCGGCATCGGGCACCCAAACCACCGCGTCGCCAGCGGTATGGGCGCGGCCAAGCTGCATGATATCGACACGGCGTTTGCCAAGGTACACCGTCATCGCGCCGTTGAAGGTTGTCGTCGGATAGGTGAGGCCGGGGATGCTTTCATGGCCTTCAAACAGCCGTGGGAAGCGTTGGAATTCGCTATCCCAATCCTCCTGCCCGCGCTCCTCAACCATGCCCCGTGCATCCTCGGACATAATAACCTGCGGCGCGCCAAAAGCGCTGGCCCCGAGCACCCGCACGGCGTGATAATGCGTGAGCACAAGGTGGCTGATCGGCTTGTCGGTGACCTTGCGGATCTCCTCGATTACTTTGTTCGCTAGCCGTGGCGTGGCCTGCGCCTCGATCACCATCACGCTGTCGTCGCCAATTATCACCCCCGAATTGGGGTCGCCCTCGGCGGTGAAGGCATAAAGCCCCTCGCCGATCTCCGTAAAGCTGGTTTTCTTCTCGGTCATGTCGCCTTGCGAGGCAAATTTCTTGGTCATATCTTGTCCTTTATTTGGCCCATTCGGGCGTATTTATGGCGGGGAGGATGGTGCCAGTGCAGGCCCCGAACCCAATGCGGAAGCCATCGCCTTGGGCGTGGCCTTTTAGGGTGAGAGTGTCGCCATCCTCGATAAATGTGCGGGTTTCGCCCTTGCTGAGTGTTAGTGGCTTTTCTCCGTTCCAGCTCAGCTCCATCAGCGAGCCGAACTCGGCGGGGGTGGGCCCGGAAATGGTGCCGGAACCAAGCAGATCGCCCACGCGCATCGGGCAGCCGCACAGGCTGTGATGCGTGAGCTGCTGTGCGGCGGAATAATAAAGCCGAGACGCGTTGGTGCGGCTGATTTGGTCGGTGCCCAGGTAAGCCGAAAGCTCAATGTCATAGAGCGAGGGTTTACCCTCGTGCAAATAGGGCAATAGCGGCATATCGCGCGGTGGCGTGGAGGTGCGAAAGCCTTCCAGCGCCGCTTTGGTTACGATCCACGGGCTAATAGACGTGGCAAATGCCTTGCTCTGAAACGGGCCGAGAGGTTGGTATTCCCAACCCTGAATATCGCGCGCCGACCAGTCATTCAGCAGCACAAAACCAAAGATCATTTCGTCGGCTTCAGTGGTGGTGACGGGTTGGCCCATAGGAGAGCCGGTGCCAACAATCGCGCCGAGTTCCAGCTCGATATCGAGCTTTTCGGACGGGCCAAAACGCCCCGCGCCAAGCTGCCCAAGCGGGCGGTGGATGGGCGCGCCGGATACAACCACACTTGACGCCCGCCCATTATAGCCGATCGGGATATGCAGCCAGTTGGCGGGGAGGCCATTGGTTCCGCGCAGGATCTCGCCCATGTTTTCAGCGTGGTGGCGGCCTGCGTAAAAATCGGTATATTCGGCCACATTGAGGGGCATATGCATTGTGGCCTCGGCTTGGCGCTCCAGCGGGCGCGGCGCGGCGCCATCAGCTAACATTGCGGTGATCTCGGAGCGAAAATTTGCCCATGCCTCTGGCCCCAGTGCCATAAACGCGTTCCAGTTGCCGCCCTCAAAAACCCCCGCAGGCCCCAGCCCGCTCACATCCAGAATCATATCGCCAATGGCCACACCACAGCGCCGCCTGCCACAAACGGAAAACACACCATATGGCAGGTTATTCAACGGAAAATCGCTTTCCGGATCATTTGCACTGGCAACCCAGCTTTTTTTCAAGGCCATTTTTGTTGCACTCCCACCCTTGAGCTAATAGTTGTTTTTGTAACTAACAAGGAAAATCTCCTTATGCCTGCATTTGATCTTACCGAATTTCTGCCCTATCTGCTCACCCGCGCCGCCGAAGAAAGCAGCGCGGACTTTGCCCGCATATACAAAGACCGTTATGGGCTGTTGCGCACTGAATGGCGGGTGCTTTTTCACCTTGGGCAGCTTGGTGAAATGACGGCAACTGATATTGGCCAAGCCTCAAAGATACACAAAACCAAAATCAGCCGCTCGGTGGCGGCGCTTTATAGGCGGCGGTATGTTGTTAAAACGCAAAGCGCAAAGGACCGTCGGCGCGAGTTTCTTAAGCTGTCAGCCCAAGGTCAGCGGGTGTTTTTGGATCTGTCCGATATCGCAAAGACTTATAATGCGCATCTACTGCAAGAGTTTAGCGCCCAAGAACAGCGGGTTTTGATCGAAAGTTTGCGAAAATTGTTAGGGCAGGGGGGAGCGCAGGGCCGTTAAGCCCTGTGCTATGTTTTTAGTTGCCGCCTGTGCCAGAAGCGCCTTCCAAGTTGGTCGGGTCAAACACGCCACCAAAGGGCGAGGCCGGTGCGGCTGGCGCTGTTTCGCCACTATTTTGGCCAGCAGCACCCTCCAAGTTTGTTGGATCAAACACGCCGCCAAACGGGGAGGCAGGAGCCGCGGCACCGTTGTCTTCACCGCTGTTTTGGCCTGCGGCACCCTCCAGATTGGTGGGGGCAAACACACCACCAAAGGCTCCGGTTGCGCCGCCTTGGGTCGCGGGCTCGTCTGTTCCGCTCTCCTCAGTGGTTTCGCCGTTTGCTGCTGCTGCGGCAATGGCCGCCGCGCGTGCTGCTTGCAAAGCATCAATCTTTATCTGGTTTTCCAACTGCCGCGCTTCTTTATAATTCGCCTTGCATTGCTGCGGAGAATAAGATTGCGCCGTTGTCACCATAGCGATCAGGCCAAAAGACAGCGCCACCAGCAAAATGGTTGCGACATTGCCAAACAGCCATGAAGGCAGGCCTTTGCTTGGCTTTATGTCACCAGCCTTCACCTTGCTCCGGCGGCGGAGCACTTCAAGCGTCAGTGCCCCAAATACCGTGATCGTAACAATGATCACAGCCAGCGCCGAAATTGACGGGTTAATACCGTAGCGCACCATTTGCGAAAGCTCGATCGTGAGCGTGGGGTAAGAGCCAAAGGTGAAGGTGGTGGTGTTGTAGTTCTCAAACGAGGCCAAGAACGCCAGCACCGCCGCCGACGCAATCGCTGGCCGCATAAACGGCAGCAATATCTTACGAAAAGCTTGCGTGTGGGTTGCGCCCAAATCAAGCGCCGCTTCGGTTAAGCCGGCATCAAACCGCTGCAAGCGCGCCACAAAAACCAGCATACAGTAAGAGGCAATAAAGGTAGATTGGCCGATTATCGTCAGGAATATGCCGTTATTCAATAGCGGCACGCCGCCCAACATATCGGATACCTGCCGCCAGAAAACCAGCGTCGAAATACCAAGCACGACGCCGGGGATCAAGATAGGGGCAATGATGATGGTATAATATGTCGACCGCCATTTTGCCCAAACCTGTGTGAGCACCAGAGAGGCCGCGAGGCCGATAGACACTGACAAGATCACCGTGCCAAAGCCAATGATGAAGCTGTTCTTAATGCCGTTCAGGATGCGCTCATCCTGAAAAAGCTCGCTAAACCACTCATAGGTAAAGCACTGCCACGGGGTGATGCTTGGGAAGGCTGCCGAGTTAAACGCGGTGAAGCCCATAACCACCAGCGGCCCGATAAGATAGCCAAAGAAGATGATGAAATATACGCCAAGCGCAATACGGCCAAAGAGAATATTGGATTTCATTTGCCGATATCCCCCATGTTAACTTTGAAAATCTTCATGAAGGTCAGCACAATCGCGATAGAAGCGATGAGAAGCACAATCGCGTAAGCCGCGCCTTGCTGCCAGTTAAGGGTATCATTAAACCATTGATAAACCAGCTGGGTAAACCACAAGGAGGACGTGCCGCCAAGCACTTGTGGTGCCGCCAAGGCACCAGCCGACAGCATAAATACCATGGTCATGCCCGATGCTATGCCTGGCTTGGCATGCGGAATAACCACGCGGCGGTGAATGCGGATCCAGCTTGCGCCCATGTCCCGCGCCGCTTCGATCTGGTTGCGATCCAGGCTTTCAATCACGTTATACATCGGGAACAGCATCAGCAAAATATAAGCATACCCAAGGCCGGCATAGAGCGCGATATCAGCGTTAATGAAGTCATACGGCTGATCAATCAGCCCCATTTGCATCATCAATCCGTTAATCACACCGACATCACCAAAGATGATCCGCAGCGCAAAAGCGCGCAAAATTTCGTTGATCCAGTAAGGCACAATCAGCATCACCACTAGCAAGCGCACAAAACCAGTGCCCTTGGATTGGCCAAGAAAATAGGCCAGCGGGTAACAGAGAAAAAGGTTCATGACCGTTACGGCCATCGCGGCAATGATCGTGCGCACAAATACCATCAGGTCGACCTTGTTAAACGCGTCAGACGCGCCTTCAGGGCCAAAGATCAAGTATTTGTAGTTTTTCAGGGTGTAATCATCCGCAAACTCGCCCGCATCAAGGTTGATAGGGTTCGGGTGCAATGAATAATTAAGCATGGAAATCTGCGGCAGCAGGATCAGAAAAACGATCCAGAACGCCACGAGGAAAAACAGGATGCTGCCCAGCACCACCCCGTTATTCCTAAAGAATTCGGCGAAGAGTTTATCTTTTTTCATCAGCTTACTCCGACGCCAAATCGCCAGCGGGCATCACCACGGCGTTACTGGCATCATAGCTGAAAGACACCATATCGCCCTTGGCTTTATGCGGGTCATTGCCAAGGTTCGGCATCGCCATCTTGATCTGCTTACCGCCTTCACCCTCAAGGTAAATGCTATAGCTGTTGCCCTCGAATTCCTCATTCAGCACCTTGGCTGAAATCGTAGTCTTGGCATCGCCTTCCTGCATTTTCAGCACCTCGGGGCGCACAAACATCATAGCGTCATCGCCAACATTCAGCTTGCCCACCGCCGCTGGGGTGATTTTGGAAAGCAGCTCGCCGGAGCGGTTGGTGGCAATGGTCGCCTCATCGCCGTTGATGGCGCTAATTTTGCCACGAAACACGTTGTTTTCGCCCACAAATGACGCGACAAACGGCGTGGCGGGGGTGTCATACACCGCATGGCCATCGCCGATCTGGTCAATAATGCCAGCGCGCATTACGGCCACGCTATCACTCATCGTCAAGGCCTCACCTTGGTCATGGGTGATATAAATAAAGGTAATGCCCACCCGCTGCTGAATTTCCCGCAGCTCGGTGCGCATGTGTTGGCGCAGCTTCAGGTCCAGCGCCGAAAGCGGCTCATCAAGCAGCAGCACATCTGGCTGTGCGCAGAGCGCGCGTGCAATCGCCACCCGCTGCTTTTGCCCACCCGAAAGCTCGGAGGGCAGCTTGTCGCCTTGCCCCGGCAGTGCGATCATATCAAGCAATTCGTCCGCGCGCTTGCGGCGCTCACCCGCCGAAGCCCCACTCACTTCCATCGAAAATGTAATGTTTTCCCAAACCTTCATCAGCGGAAATAGCGCAAGGTTTTGGAAGATCAGCGCGGTGGGCCGCTTATTAGGCCCCAGCCCCGCCATGTCTTTACCGCCAATCAGCACGCGGCCCTCAGACGGGTTCAAAAACCCGGAGACCGCCCGCAAAATGGTGGTTTTCCCGCAGCCCGATGGCCCAAGGAAGGAAAAGAAATCGCCGCCATTGATGTTAACATTGGCTTCGCGAACGGCGACAAAGTCGCCAAATTTGATCCAGATATTCTCCAGATTGACGTCTACGCCAGAACTCATCTGATTACCCCGTTGTGGTATGTTTTGTGTCGGGCTTAAGCCCTTTATGGGTTTCCGGCAGGGCTACCCCCGCCGGAAACAATCTCGAAAAGTGCTGTTTTAAGCGCTTTGGAAGCGGTTCACAAACTCGGTGCGAACGTCAGCATACCAAGGAGCCTCAGCAGGCCATGGGTTTAGGTTGGCCAAGGCCGAGCCAGGATAGGCTTCTGCAAAGTTCTTCTTGTAGTTGTCGCCAGTCATGGCGTCGGCGCCAAGAACGGGCGAGTTGTAGCCGTGCTTGTCGATCGCAGGGCCAGCATTAGCCGGCTTATATGCAAAGTCGATGAACGCATAGATTTCGTCAGTGTTTTCAGCACCAATCGGAATCGCCATGCCGTCAACCCAAGCCATCGCACCCTCAGCAGGGGCCTGATAGGTAACCGGATCACCAGCAGACTTAAGCGCCAGTGGTGGGCCGTCCCAAGTTTGGCCAACGATAACACCGTTGTTGAGCAAGCCGTTCTTTTGGCTGTCCGCATCGTTCCAGATAAGCTTGAGGTTACCCTTGCGTGCAATACACCAATCAGTGATCTTGCCCCAAACTTCGCGCATTTTGGCTTCAGAACCGTAAGCAGCCCAAACATCGCCAGCTTCCAAGTCGCCCTGAGTCTCCATGTAGAGACCAGCACATAGCATGCCGGAGTGTGCACGGATCATGGTTTTGCCAGCATTGGCATCATCCCAGATTTCGCCATAGCTAGGCACGCCATCTGCCGAAGCAGGGATAAACAGGTCTGTACGCCATGCCATGCCCTCGGTGCCCCAAATATGCGGGATCCAGGTTGAGCCTTGGCCGTTGAAGTTCCATGCGTCTGGGCCAATGGCCGACATCGCAGGGTTGGTCGCGTCAATATTGATGCGGCTCATGTCAAACGGCTGAAGCAGGCCAAGCGGGCCCCATTGCAGCGAGCGGTTGTTGGTTGGCGAAATAATGTCTGCGCCAGCGCCATTAGAGGCTTTCATCTTGTTGATGATTTCCTCGTTGGAGCCAATACCAGTGTAGTTCACTTTAATGCCGGTTTCGGCGGTGAAGGCAGCCAAGTAGTCGTCAGGCAGGTAATCGGACCACATCAGAACGTTCACTTCACCCGAGCTCGCCAAAGCTTTAGTGGAAACCAGAGCAGGAGCCGCAACAGCGGCAACGCCTGTTTTCAGAAATGAACGGCGGTTAACGCCAGTTGTATGTTTTGTCATATTTAAGTCTCTCCCGGAGATGTTGCTAACAAGCACGATAGATACGCACTTGCGCCCAGTGCCTTAACAGCACACGGGCTTTATCGTTTTATCGTGTCACAGATGTGACAGATCGGTGGTACCCCGCTTGAACAGAGTGTAGCACCCGACAAAGACTACCTTAACTAATTTGATTTGCAAGCGCATACGGCCACTTTGATGCGGCGATAAGGCCAGTTTGGGCGAGGTTTAGAGAAAACCTTTAACCAACTGGACAATTTCGCCCTCTTCATCCGCTGCAATCACCCAGCTTTGCCGCGTGGGGTTGAGCCGCGTCCAGCGCAGGCGATCAAGTATGCGTGAACGGACGGTTGCGGCATTTTCACCGATTCCCCCTGTGAAAACGATGCCGTCAATGCCCTGCATCGCCGCAATCATGCTGCCTGCGTGCCGCGCGGCCCAGTAGACGAAGTGGGAGACAGCAAATTTTGCCTCCGGAGTGTGGCTTTCCAGCAGGGCCTTCATATCGGGGCTGCCGCCAAGTGCTTTAAGCCCGCTTTGATGGTTGAGCATGTGGTCAATATCGCCCGCGCTCATGCCCTCGTGTTGCAACAAGTAAAGCAAAAGCCCGGGGTCAAGGCTGCCCGCCCGCGTCGCCATGATCAGGCCATCCAGCGGGGAAAACCCCATGGTGGTTGCCACGCCTTTTCCATTCAAAATGGCGGCAATACTGGCCCCCGCGCCGAGGTGAAAAACCAGCAACCGGTTGGGCAAAGGCAGGCCCGTTTCCTCCCTGAACCGCCGCACCGTCGAGGCGTAGCTAAGGCCATGAAAACCATAGCGGCGTAGGCCCTTTTTGCGCAAACCTTCGGGCAGCGCAAATACCGTCGCTTCCGGCGGGTTCCCCGCATGAAAGGCAGTATCAAAACAAGCAATTTGCGGCAGCTCAGGGTGCAGCGCCCGCACCGCATCTACTACCCGCAAGGCTGGCGGATTGTGCAGCGGCGCCATAGCCTCCGCCGCCTCGATTTGCGCCCGAATATCAGGCGTAATAAGCGCGGGCTGGCTCAGCGCCCCGCCATGCACCACACGATGCCCAATGGCCGATGGCGGCCCTCCAACCTCAGCGAGCTTGACCAGCGCCGCCTTTAGGGCCGCCCTATGGCTTTGGCCACTCATGGCAAGGTCCACATTGCCATCTGCAAGCAGCGCGAGCGACTGCCGGTCATAACTGGCGTATTTCAGGCTACTAGAGCCTGCGTTTAACACCAGAATGGGACCGACAGTCATTGGGTCAACCTTTCTGTGGCTGCATATCAGCGGCTGAAATCCCCGCTACTGCTACAGGTTTGGTCATGGCATCTCGCCGGAAAGGCTCACCCATTTCCTGGTTGAGCATCACCTCGATGAAGGTGGTTTTGCCGTCCTGCATCTGGGCTTTTACCGCCACATCCAGCGCCTCAGTCAGGCCTTCCATGCTGGTCGCCACCACGCCATTCACGCCGCAGGCCTTGGCAATGCCCGCATAAGACACGTTATAATCCAGCTCGGTGCCAACGAAATTATCATCATACCAAAGCGTAGTATTGCGCTTCTCGGCACCCCATTGGTAGTTGCGGAAAATCACCATGGTAATGGCCGGCCACTCTTCCCGCCCACAGGCCGTCATCTCGTTCATAGAAATGCCAAAAGCGCCATCCCCCGCAAAGCCGACAACCGGCGTATCCGGCTGGCCAATTTTGGCCCCGAGGATCGCCGGAAGCGAATAGCCACACGGCCCAAACAGGCCCGGCGCGAGGTATTTGCGGCCATCCTCAAAGGTGGGGTAAGCATTGCCAATGGCGCAAACATTACCGATATCAGAGCTGATAATAGCCTCTTTGGGCAGGCTGCTTTGAATGGCCCGCCATGCTTTGCGCGGCGACATATGGTCGGCCTTGGCCGCCCGTGCGCGGGCGTTCCAATCGGTGCCCTCGTCGTCATCTTCATGGTCCATCGAGGTCAGCGCCTGTGCCCATGCGGATTTGGTCTGCGAGATCAGCGCCTTGCGCCCCTCGCGGCCTGCATCTCCGGCACTGCCGGAAAGCTGCGCCAAAATCTCGGTGGCCACTTGCTTGGCGTCGCCAACAATGCCCACGGTCACAGGCTTGGTCAGCCCGATCCGGTCGGGGTTAATGTCTACCTGAACGATTTTTGCGCCCTTGGGCCAGTAGTCAATGCCGTAACCGGGCAGCGTTGAAAACGGATTCAGCCGCGTGCCCAGCGCCAGCACCACATCAGCCTTGGCGATCAGCTCCATCGCCGCGCGCGAGCCGTTATAGCCCAGCGGGCCAGCAAAAAGCGGGTGCGAGCCGGGGAAGGCGTCATTGTGTTGATAGCCACAGCAAACGGGCGCATCCAGCTGCTCTGCCAGCGCTTTGGAAGCCTCGATTGCTCCGCCAATCACCACGCCCGCGCCGTTGAGAATAACGGGGAATTTTGCCTCCGAGAGCAGCTTGGCCGCCTCGGAAATTGCACCCACACCGCCCGCAGGCCGCTCGAACTCGACAATCGCGGGCAGGTCGATATCTATTACCTGCGTCCAGAAATCCCGCGGGATATTTATCTGGCACGGCGCACTCATCCGGCGCGCTTTTGTAATCACGCGGTTCAGCACTTCGGCCATGCGAGAAGGGTCGCGCACCTCCTCTTGGTAAGCCACACAATCAGCAAACATTCGCATCTGCTCAACCTCCTGAAAGCCGCCTTGGCCGATGGTTTTATTGGCGGCTTGCGGCGTAACCAGCAGCATCGGGGTGTGGTTCCAATAGGCGGTTTTTACGGGGGTTACGAGGTTGGCAATGCCGGGGCCGTTCTGCGCAATC
>JAJRRX010000173.1 GCA_024279075.1 Alphaproteobacteria bacterium
CCTCCTGCGTTACCAGCCCAACTTAACAAGCTGAGCAGTGCAGGCTACCCCTAACGGTTCCAGAACCCGCTTTTAGTCATAATTCCGCTGATCATCAATCACGAGGCCATCTTTGGGCAGGCTGCCTAGGGGCACAATTTCCACCGTGCCGCGCAGTTTAAGCGTGGCTTGCACAGAGGATTCCAGCGCGGCTTGGTCCGCGCCCTCGGCCTCTACTTGCACGATAAGTGCATCTTGCTCGCCTGTGCGGGTGGCAATAATGCGGGCCTTGACCACTTCGGGGTGGCGGGCGACAAGGGCCGCCACTTGCTCGGGGCGTACAAACATACCCTTGATCTTGGTGGTTTGGTCGGCGCGGCCCATCCAGCCCTTAATGCGCATATTCGTGCGGCCACAGGGGCTTTGGCCGGAAAGTACGGCGGAAAGGTCTCCGGTGGCGAACCGTATAAGCGGATAATCAGGGTTGAGCGCCGTGACGATAACCTCGCCAACTTCGCCCTCAGCCACCGGAATGCCCGTGCCCGGGGTAACGATTTCAACGATCACACCTTCATCGACGATCATGCCTTCCATGGCTTCGGACTCGTAGGCGATATTGCCAAGGTCGGCGGTCGCGTAGCATTGCAGGCATTGGATGCCGCGATCAGCGTATTCTGCGCGCAGGCTCGGGAACAGCGCCCCGCCGCCCACAGCCGCGCGCGTAAATTGCAGCGCGCGGCCCATCTCGTCGGCTTTATCAAGGATGATTTTCAGGTAATCGGGCGTGCCAGCATAGGCCGTGCAGCCCAAGTGGGCGGCGGCTTCTACCTGAAGCTCGGTTTGGCCTGTGCCCGCAGGTAGCACCTTGGCCCCCACGGCTTGCGCGGCGCTTTCAAACATCATGCCCGCTGGGGTGAGGTGGTAGGAAAAGCAGTTTTGCACCACATCCGCCGCGCCGATGCCCGTGGCATGAAGAAAGCGGCCAAGCCGCCACCAGTCGCCTTGCATCCGGCCCGGCTCGTAAATTGGGCCGGGGGATTGGAAATAGTGGGTTATGTTGGCAGTGAGCACCCCGCCCAGTGGCGGGGTTTCCTTTTGCCGTGCCACGAGGTCAGCCTTGCGCAAAATCGGCAGGGCCGCGAGCCCCTCCTGTGTAACCAGCTTACCCTCGGGTAGTAGGGCATTGAGAGCGGCGCGTTGAGCGGCGGCGCGCTCGTCTGCCGAGCGGGTTTCGAGTGTATCAAAATAATCAGCCATGAATCACCTGTCAGGTTTTGCTTAATATTTGTGGGCCTTTACCATCCAAGCGCTTGATAACGCCTTGAACTTCAAGCTCCAGCTTGACCGAGGTAACATGCCAGCCAAGGCTGCCCATGCGGTCCAGCTCATCATCTGTTAGCGCGGCGCGCACCATGTCTTTCAACTGGCTCCAAGGGCAATCGCCCCGCGCCAGCACATCCAGAATCCCGCGCCGTATCGCAACGTATTTCCATGTCGGAATATTCGTCACGCCATCCCGCCCTTTGCTGGGCGTGCGGCAAGGGGTTCTGTCCATTAGCTCAGCCAGCGTTTGCGGCGGCGGTAAGAGCGCACATCGCGGAAGCTTTTGCGGCCATCATCAGACATACCGAGGTAAAATTCCTTCACGTCGGGGTTTTCGCGCAACTCGGCAGACACCCCGTCCATGACCACGCGGCCGGATTCCAGAATATAGCCATAATCTGAATAGCGCAGGGCGACGTTGGTGTTTTGCTCGGCGAGCAAAAACGATACGCCCTCATTCTGGTTCAGATTTTTCACAATCCCGAAAATCTCTTCCACCAGCTGCGGCGCGAGGCCCATGCTTGGCTCATCGAGCAGCACGGTTTCGGGGTTGCTCATCAGGGCGCGGCCAATGGCGACCATTTGCTGCTCACCGCCCGAGGTATAGCCCGCCTGAGATTTGCGCCGCTCTTTCAGGCGCGGGAAGTATTCATAAACCAGCTCAAGGCTTTTCTTGATGCCCGCTTTGCCGTCAGTGCGCGTATAGGCACCCGTCATCAGGTTTTCTTCTACGGTGAGATGCTCGAAACAATGTCGGCCCTCCATCACCTGAATCACACCTTGCCGCACCAAAGCCGCTGGGTTCAGGTCATCAATCGGCTGCCCACGATAGATAATCGACCCTTTGGTGACCTCGCCGCGCTCGCCGCGCAGCAGGTTGGAAATCGCTTTCAATGTGGTGGTTTTGCCCGCGCCATTGCCGCCCAGAAGGGCCGTAATACCGCCCTTGGGGACCTTCAGGCTCACGCCTTTCAGCACCAAGATCACGTGATTATAAATCACCTCGATATTGTTGACCTCTAGCAGGGTCTCGCGCTTTTCCACATCATCCAGCATCGGATTTCCTTTAAAAATAAGGCCCGCTCCGATGAAGCACCGGAGCGGGGAATAGGCTTAGTTACACTGAGGCTCAATGTTGTTTTCAGCAGCATAAGCAGCTGAGTCTGCATCAATCAGAGGCTGGATAACATCCATATCAGGCGCGATGAAGTCTGTGATCAGGCTCCAGCTTTGGCTGGCCGCATCCCACTGCTGAACCGCCCCGAGGCCGGGGCCACCGTGGTTTTGGCAAGTTACCGTGAAATTCGGCGCAAAGCCCTGAAGGCCAATGGCTGCCATGGTTTCATCCGAAATCACAAGGTTCTCCAAACCGTCACGCATCATGGAAGCGGTAATGTCGGCAGTGCCGTGCATTTCCTGCGCTACTTTTACAGCTTCTGCTGCCAGCATTGCGCCATACATGCCACGGTTATAAAGCACCGTGCCCACATGCTCGCCAGTGCCAGAGGCAAGGCCCGCATCAACCACATACTTTTGCATGTCGTCAAACATCGGGAAGTCCGTGCCCACAGCGTGGAAGGTTAGCGCTTTGTAGCCATCAGCCGCATCACCAGCCGGTGCCACGTCGTTCTCTGAACCAGACCACCAGATGCCGATGAAGTTGTTCATGTCAAAGCGAATGTTGGACGCTTCTTGAATGGCAACCTGGTTCATCACGCCCCAGCCCCACATTAGCACATAATCAGGGCGCTCGCGCCGGATTTGCAGCCATTGGGATTTTTGCTCTTGGCCAGGGTGGTCAACGGGCAGAAGCGTTAGGTCAAAGCCGTGCTTTTCAGCCAAGGCTTCCAGCGTGCGGATCGGCTCTTTGCCATAAGCGGAGTTATGGTAAAGCAGCGCAATTTTTTTGCCTTCAAGCGAGCCGCCATTTTCGGAGAGCAGGTAGTTGATGCCCACCGAAGCGCCTGTCCAATAGTTGGCAGGGAAGTTGAAGGTGTGGCTAAACACGTTGCCGTCAGCTGCCGATGTGCGCCCATAACCAGTGGTCAGCATCGGAATGTCATCCGCTGTGGTTTTCGGGATCAGCTGATAGGTGATACCTGTGGAAAGCGGTTCATAAATCAGCGCGCCTTCGCCTTTGGTGGCTTCATAGCACTCAACGCCTTTTTCTGTTGAGTATCCGGTTTCGCACTCGATCACGTTGGTCATAACGCCGCCGATGCCGCCATCACGCTCATTCAAAAGCGTCATGTAATCAGCAAAGCCGTCAGCCACAGGTGTGCCGTTGGCGGCATATGGGCCCGTGCGGTAGCTCAGGCTGGGGAATACCAGCTCGGCCATCACTGGGCTTGCAAGCATCGCGCCTGCCACAGCATAGGCTGCAAGTTTGGTTAGTTTCATGTCGTTCCTCCCTTAGGTTTGACAATATTTAATCCACCGGATTGAAGGTGGGGGTTAATGCTCCGGTTTTCCGGTAGCGTTCATAAAGCCAGCCCCTAATGCGGGAACGGCCATAAGCGTAATTTCTGCTTGGTAACGCGCCAAAGCTGGGCCACGCCGTGAGGCTCTAGCACCAGTGTCAGCATAATCAGGAAGCCGATGAGCACCAGCTCGATATGGGCGGCCAAATCAATCGGCCAGCCCAGCATGCCGACCATGATATTTTTGAGCAGCACAGGGAGCAGCACCAAGAAGGCGGCACCAATGAAGCTGCCCAGAATGGAGCCAAGCCCGCCGATGATGATCATAAACAGCACGAGGAATGATTTTTGAATGCCAAAGGCCTCACCAACCTCAACCGCGCCAAGATAGACGGCGAAGAACAGCGCGCCGGACACCCCGATAAAAAACGAGCTAATGGCAAAGGCCGTGAGCTTGGTTTTAAGCGGGTTCACCCCGATGATTTCAGCCGCGATATCCATATCGCGAATCGCCATCCAGCTACGGCCAATGCGGCCACGGGTGAGGTTACGGGCCACCCATGCCAAGCCGATCACCAGCACAAGGCAGAATATATATTTTGCTTCGGCGCTGGCCGTTGGGCCGGTGACCTCATAGCCAAACATGCTGCGGGTCGGGGTCGAGATTTGGCCCGAGGCGGAGTAATTGTAGAACCATTCGAATTTGTTGAATAGCCAGACCAGAAAGAACTGTGCCGCCAGCGTGGCCACCGCGAGGTAAAACCCTTTGATGCGTAGGCTGGGGAGGCCAAAGATCACGCCGACACCCGCCGTAATCGCACCGGAAAGCAGCACGATGATCAAGATGTTAAGGTCGGGAAACGAGGTCATCAGCTTGTAGGACGCATAGGCCCCCACGGCCATAAAGCCCCCCGTGCCAAGGCTGACTTGCCCGCAATATCCGGTAAGAATGTTCAGCCCCAGCGAGGCAATGGACCAAATGAGAAACGGAATGAGCACCGCGCTTGCCCAGTAATCATTGATCACAAAGGGCACGGCCACCAAGGCCAGAAACACGATGGAATAATAGCTCCAGCGATCCAGCTTCAGCGGAAAGGTCTGGCTATCCTCGGCATAGGTTTTTTTATAGTCGCCGGCTTCGCGATATAGCATGCTCAGGCCTCCCCATTAGTGAATTGCAGGGCAGGCAGTTTGCTTAGCCTCGCCCAAAAGGCGTGTCGCACAGCCCGTTGTTGATTTTGCGCCACGCAAATATGCCCAGCACGAGGCAGGCGAGTGCCAGCGCTATATCGACCATCTGCATGGCCCCGACATCCTGCGCGGCGAAGAACGCCAAAAAGCCGAATATGAAAAATCCGGTAAAGCCAACTACGGCCCCGACAGCACAAAACTTCATTCGTATCACTCCCAATTTTCTTAAGGCGGGCCGTGTTTTCCGGCTCTTTGCCTTTTGCAGGGAGTATGGCGGGATTTTGGTACATTGCAACCATTTGCTTACACCCGCTCAATAATTTTGTCGCCAAACAGGCCTTGGGGCCGGAAGACGAGGAAGACAAGCGCCAGAACATAAGCGAACCAGTTCTCGGTGGCGTTCATAGTAAAGCCCATGAAATCTCCAAACCAGCTGGAGCTGACGATGAATTCAAACACTTTTTCGCCCACACCAATGATCATCCCGCCGATGATTGCACCCGGGATCGAGGTGAAGCCGCCGAGCATCAGCACCGGCAGGGCTTTGAGCGTGATCAACGACAGCGAGAATTGCACGCCGGATTTGGCCCCCCACATTACGCCCGCCACAAGGGCGATAAAACCCGCAATGCCCCAGACGATCACCCAGATTTTGCGCAGGCTAATGCCGACGGAAAGGGCCGCTTGGTGGTCATCCGCCACCGCGCGCAGGGCGCGGCCAGTGGTGGAGTATTGGCTGAAGATCGTCAGCGCAACCACGAGGAAAACCGAGATGATCGCGGCGGTGATGTCGAGGTTATCAATGTAAAAGCCATAGCCGAACCAGTCATAGGTGAGGGAATCTATGGTTTCGTTGATCCCTTGCGGAATGGGCAGGTCAATCTTTTTGATGTTGGACCCCCACATCAAATCGCCCACGCCCTCCATGAAATAAGCCAGCCCGATGGTGGCCATAAACAGGATGATCGGCTCTTGGTTTACGAGGTGCTTGAGCAGGTACCGCTCCACCAGCCACGCAAATAATACCATCACCCCGATGGTGAGGATGATCGCCGCCACGGCAGGCACCGTCCAGCCAAAGTGCTGGATATTTGTGCCAAAAATCGCGTTGATAATCCCCGCAAACGGCACTTGGCCGCTTTGGATACCCACCAAAGTGAGCGCGCCAAACAGCGCCATAACGCCTTGGGCATAGTTAAAAATGCCCGAAGCCTTGAAGATCAGCACAAAGCCGAGCGCGACGAGGGAATACATAACCCCCGTCATCAAGCCGTTAATCGCGGCCTCGGTGCCATATAGAAATTGGTCGTACATCTAGTTCCCTCGCTTATGGGCTGCGGTATCTGCATGTCGGGCTTGATTAGGCACGCCCTGCGCCTCACAATTCAGCATATGAACCCCGTAAAGCCGACGTCACTGATAGAAATCGACCTCATTCCTTCAGATACATAAATTGGCAATCTGTTTTTGCGACACACCTGATATCGGTCTGTGAAATCTATGCTTTGGTCTCGCCCCATTATTTGGCCGTATTCAGCTGTGAGTTTTGCGCGCAAAGCCGAAATTGCAGATTCAACATCGTCATCAGGTGTAAGATAGACAAGGCATTGCGATTCAGGGCGAGGATCTCTTGAAAAATAGCGAACCACAAATGCAAACGTATGCCGTTGTGAATAGGCGCCGGTATCTTCCCAGAAGGATCTATTTATTCTGTCTTCTCCCGCGCTCCCAAAACTGATCTGAAGGTCACCACCAAAAAAAGACACGTCTTTTTCGTCGATAATGGTCACATCATGCGCCACCACCGCTTGAAGGCAAATATTCAGCCGCTCTGTTAGTGAAGCCGTTTGCGCAAACGATTGCCCCGCGCTCAGTAAGGCAATTAGAATGAAGACGCTGGCTCTAACCATGGTCCACCCCCAAATACGCATCAATCACTGCTTGATTGTTGCGCACCTCGTCCGGCGTGCCATCGCCGATTTTTTTGCCGTAATCCATCACCACCACGCGGTCGGAGATGTCCATCACCACGCCCATATCATGCTCGATAAGGGCGATGGTGGTGCCAAATTCATCATTCACATCAAGGATAAAGCGGCTCATGTCCTCTTTTTCCTCTACATTCATGCCCGCCATTGGCTCATCGAGCAGCAGCAGTTTGGGTTGCGCGGCCAAGGCCCGCCCCAGCTCTACCCGCTTTTGCAAGCCATAAGGTAGAGCGCCAACGGGGGTTTTGCGAATGGCCTGAATTTCCAGAAAATCAATCACCTTTTCCACGATTTCGCGGTTTTCAGCTTCCTCACGGGCGGCAGGGCCTTTCCAGACCATTTGCGCCAAGATGTTGGTTTTCATGTGGTTAAAGCGGCCAGTCATAATGTTATCCAGCGTGCTCATACCTTTAAAAAGCGCGATGTTTTGGAAGGTGCGGGCAATGCCTTGCTTGGCGATCTGGTAGGGCTTCATGGGCTTACGGACCTCGCCGTGGAACCAGATTTCGCCCTCCTGCGGGTGGTAAAACCCGTTGATCACGTTGAGCATAGAGGATTTCCCCGCGCCGTTCGGGCCAATAATGGCGCGAATTTCACCTTCGCGAATATCAAAGGAAATATCCTTGATCGCCACCACGCCACCAAAGCGCAGGGTGATATTGCGCATTTCCAGCACCTTGCCACCGATGGTGCGGCCATCGGGGGTTACATATCCGTCGCTCATGCGGCCACCTCTTTACTTACTGGCACCACGGCCACATCGCGCAGCTCCAGCGTGGCTTTAATCGCGCCTTTGCGGCCATCTTCATAGGTCACTTCGGTTTCGGTGCTGATGGTTTTGGAGCCATCATATAGCGCTTGAATCAGGTCATCGAACTTCTCGGCCACCAGCTTGCGGCGCACCTTGCGGGTGCGGGTCATTTCGCCGTCATCGGGGTCCAGCTCTTTGTGCAGCACGAGGAAGCGGTGAATCTGGCAGCCCGAGAGCATTTCATCACAAGCCACCGACGTATTCACTTCTTCGATATGCCCTTGGATGGTGTCCAGCACTTGCGGATGCCCTGCCAGCTCTTGGTAGGAGGCATAGGCGATGTTATTGCGCTCGGCCCAGTTGGCCACGGCGTTTAGGTCAATATTGATAAAAGCAGTGCAGGTTTCGCGGCCGGCGCCAAACACCACGGCTTCCAGAATATTGGGGAAGAATTTCAGCTTGTTCTCGACGAACTTGGGCGCAAACATGCTGCCATCGGCCATTTTACCCACGTCTTTCGCGCGGTCGATAATGCGTAGATGCCCCGAGCTTTCCTCGATAAAGCCCGCGTCCCCCGTGGCGACCCATCCCTCGGCATCCTTGGTATCAGCCGTGCTTTCAGCGTTTTTGTAATACTTCACAAACGTACCCGGCGAGCGGTAGAACACTTCACCATTGTCAGCGATTCTCAGTTCCACACCGGGGCTAGGCACGCCCACGGTATCGGCCCGCACTTCGCCATCTGGCTGCTGGGTGATAAACACGCTGGCCTCGGTTTGGCCGTATAGCTGCTTGAGGTTAATCCCCAGCGAGCGATAAAATTCGAAAATCTCGGGGCCAATGGCCTCGCCCGCCGTATAGCCCACCCGCACCTTGGAAAGGCCAAGGGTGTTTTTCAGCGGACCATAGATCAGCTTGTCGCCGATCCAGTATTTCAGCTTGTCGCCACTGCTGACGGGCTTGCCGTCGAGCAGGTCCGGCCCGACCTTTTTGGCGTGGGCCATGTATTTGTGAAACATTTTCTTTTTCATCGGGCTGGCGTCTTCAATGCGGATCATCACATTGGTGAGCAGGCCCTCAAAGAATCGCGGCGGGGCGAAAAAGTAGCTCGGGCCGATCTCGCGCAGGTCTGCCTGCATGGTTTGCGGGCTTTCGGGGCAGGCCACGCAAAAGCCGGTCCAGCAGCTTTGACCGATGGAAAAGATGAAATCACCCACCCATGCCATGGGCAGGTAAGCCAAAACCGAATCGCCAGCATTCAAGTTGTCAAACTCCGAAGAGGCCTTGGCGGAGGCGATGATATTGGTGTTGGAAAGCACCACGCCCTTGGGCTTTCCGGTGGTGCCAGAGGTGTAAAGCATCACGCAAGTGGAGTTTTCATCCAATTTGGCTTGGCGCTCTTTGAGCACCGGCGCAAGGCGCTCATGCCCCGCGCGGCCCTCGGCCTGCACGTCTTCATAAGCGTTCAGGTGCTTATGCTCATATTTGCGCATGCCCCGTTTGTCATAATAAATGATCTGCTCAACATTCGGCAGATTGTCCTGAATTTCCAGAACTTTATCCACCTGCTCTTGGTCTTCAGCGATGATAAAGCGCGCGCCGCAATGCTCCAGCACATAGGCCATTTCCTCGGCATTTGCATCTTGATACAGCGGCACGGGGATAGCGCCTGCGGCCTGTGCCGCCAGCATGGCCCAGTAAAGATAGGGGCGATTGCGGCCAATCACAGCCACAAAATCACCCTCATTCAAGCCCAGCGCCACATAGCCCATGGCCAGCGCGTTCACCTCTTCAGCAACCTCCGCCCAGCTCCAGCTTTGCCAGATGCCGTATTCTTTCTCACGATAGGCGGGCACCTTGGCCCACTGCGTCGCATTACGCGCAAGCAGTTTCGGAAATGTATCCAAGCCTTCGGGCAGAACATTTGCGCTCATGCCATTTCCTCCCATGTGGGCTGTTGGCCCCTTCAAGTGCGCAGGCTTGTGCCTGTCGGTTTTGGTTAGACTATCAACAAATTTTTTTGAGGCAAG
>JAJRRX010000174.1 GCA_024279075.1 Alphaproteobacteria bacterium
CAGTCAGGATGTTTTGCCTGCGCTTCCCCAACCGGATGTTTGATGTTGGCATGGCCGAGCAGCACGGGGTTACGTTTTCGGCCGGCCTCGCGGCAGGCGGCATGAAGCCCTTTTGTGCCATTTATTCCACTTTCCTACAACGGGGTTATGACCAAGTGGCGCATGATGTTGCCATCCAGTCGCTGCCCGTGCGCTTCGCGATAGACCGCGCGGGGCTAGTGGGGGCGGATGGGCCTACACACGCTGGCAGTTTTGACATTGCTTTTCTTAGCAACCTGCCTAATTTCGTCGTTATGGCTGCGGCAGACGAGGCCGAGCTCATGCATATGGTGGCCACCGCTGCCAGCATAAACGACCGCCCAAGCGCCTTTAGGTTCCCGCGTGGCGAGGGCGTGGGCATCGAGCTTCCCGAGCGCGGTGAGGTGCTTGAAATCGGCAAGGGTCGGATCATCCAAAAGGGCGCGCGGGTGGCCATACTTTCGCTTGGCACGCGGCTGGGCGAGGCTCGCAAGACCGCCGAAAACCTTGCGGCCAAGGGCATTACGCCCACTCTGGCCGATGCCCGCTTTGCCAAACCGCTGGACCGAGACCTCGTGCTGCAACTCGCCGCCGACCACGAAGCGTTGATCACCATCGAAGAAGGTGCTGTTGGCGGTTTTGGCAGCCATGTGGCCCAGCTTTTGGCCGATGAAGGCGTGTTTGACAGCGGCCTGAAATTCCGAAGCATGACCCTGCCCGACACGTTTATTGCCCAAGACAGCCCCGCCGCCATGTATCACCAAGCGGGCTTGGACGCCGAGGCGATTGAAGCGAAAGTTTTGGAAGTGCTTGGTATTACCCAGATCAAGCAAGCCAGCAAGCGGCGCGTCTAGCGCCGGTTTACTTGGCAACACCCCACCCCTCGCGCCGCGCTGATGCACCTGCGCTTGTGGCCCGTGATGGGGTGACGGGCATTTGATAAGAAGCACCCCATTTCGGAATATTTTGACCTGAATTAATTTGCGTGACTGTATGGAACTCTTTGATAATACCTAGGTATTCAGACACAGTGATGTTTATTAACCTAGGTTAATAGTTATTGTGCTATCGAGGGTTGAAATTATTGATAGAAAAGAGCCTTAGGGAGGTATTTTCATACGCATTATACTCAAAAAAGCGTTGCCCAATCTAGCCAACCACCGTGCGCATCGGTTACGCCTTATTGATAGTATTTTGCTAAAAGCTTATTTGTCAGACAAAGCCGCAAGGCTTCGGGGAAATCGCGTCGGGCAGATCAGCATTAACGCCCTTTGCGTTCCGCCGATCAAAGTCATTTAGTGCGGCCACAGGGATTGTATTTTAACCAGAAATCGTTTGGCTCCTGCCAACCGGCGCGATTTTCTCATTTTTAAGGGCAGGGTACCCGCCTGCCAAACCACTGGCAACACAGCTAAAATCGGAAATGCCTCGGCATCGCCGCCGTTCCGCACGCCTAAATTCGCCGCATCGCGGTGATCCCGCCATAACCCTGCGCCTCCACCCGCGCCACCGTGGCGGCCAGTGGCTCCAGCATCACGCTCATCGAAAACGCGGTTGCGTGCAGCAGGGTATCCGCCGTTTGCATAAGCCCGACATGCCCGCGCCAAAAGATAAAATCACCTCGTTTTAGCGGCGTGCCATCGGGCACCGCTTTGCCAATACTCTTGGCTTGCGGCCCCGAATCCCTTGGTGCTTCAAGCCCCGCCGCCTGCAACGCCATTTGCGCCAACCCCGAACAATCGACTCCGAGGCTAGAGCGCCCACCCCACAGGTAAGGCACGCCCAAAAACCGCTCGGCGATGCTCACGAAATCTGTGGCGGGTTGGTCGCTCAGATGGGCCGTAAATGCGTAGCCTTCGGGCAGGCGGGAAAAATCACCTTCCGTTCCCAGCACCTTAACCTGCGACCCAAAAGGCAGCCGTAAACGCAGCTCCGATTTCATATCTGGCTGAGCATAAATGAAAGTGGCCATGGCGCTTACATGGTGGCTGGCCGCGCGGCTTTCTGCCAGCGCTGCACTTCGTAGCCAGCCTTGGTAGCCACAGGCCATGCGGCCAAAGCTATTGGCGCCATCGGTCTTTTCAACCGTAAAAGCCTCGCCGAAAAGCAGCTGCGAAACGCGCTTGCCGTTGGGCGCATCGAGCAGGTCTGTCAGGGGCTGGTTACCCCGCATTAAACTGCGCCTCGAGCATGGCCAGAATAGCCCGCCCACCTTGGGCCTCGCCGCCCTTGGGCCGTGCAGGGCGGGCGGCCGGTGTCCAGCCATAAATATCAAAATGCGCAAATTGCACGGCGTTTTCCACAAACCGCCGCAGGAACAGCGCCGCATTGATAGACCCCGCCATGCCTCCCGCAGGGGCATTATTCAGGTTCGCAATTCCGGGCTCGATATTGGCCTCGTAGCCCTCCCAAAACGGCATACGCCATAAAGGGTCGGCTTCTGCGCGCGCTGCCCGCGTGATCTGGTGCGCCAGCGCCCCGTCATCGGTATAAAACGGCGGCAGGTCCGGCCCCAAGGCCACTCGTGCCGCCCCAGTAAGTGTTGCCATACAAATCAGCAAATCGGGGGTTTCCTCGTCGGCCATAGCCAGTGCATCGGCCAATACCAAGCGGCCTTCGGCGTCAGTATTATTGTTTTCCACCGTCAGCCCTTTGCGGCTGGTCAGGATATCTTGCGGGCGAAACGAGCTTGCCGAAATCGAGTTTTCCACTGCCGGCACCAACACCCGCAGGCGCACCGGCAGGTCAAGGCTCATGATCATATGCGCCAGCCCCAGCACGTTTGCCGCCCCGCCCATGTCCTTTTTCATCAGCCCCATCGAGGCGCCGGGCTTGATATTCAGCCCCCCCGTATCAAAGCAAACGCCCTTGCCAACCAGCGTGAGCTTGGGCGCATCGGGCGCGCCCCAGATCATATCAAGCAGGCGCGGAGCCTGCTCGGCCGCGCGGCCAACAGCGTGGATCAGCCCAAAGTTTTCCTTCAGCAAATCATCCCCCACAATCGCCGAGGCCTTGGCCTTGTGCTGTTTAGCAAGGTTAAAAAACGCCGCTTCCAGCGCTTCCGGCCCCATATCATTGGCGGGGGTGTTGATGAGGTCTCGGGTCAGGAAGGTGGCCTCTGCCTCCAGCTCTACCCGCCTTTCATCCACGCCCATGGGGCAGGCCAGCCGCGCTTTTTGCGCAGGTTGTGCCGCGTATTTATCAAACCGATACCCTGCCAAAAGCCATGCCAGCGCCGCCTCTTTCAGTTCGGCCTGCTTCAGCCCACTTTCAATCCGGTAATCGCCTTCAGGCAGCTTGGCGGCAATGCTGGCAAAATTAAACCAGCCGCGCGCCCGCGCCGCATGCCCCCCCCAGCCTGCCAGCACGGCGCGGATGCTGCCATCGGGTGCCGGAATCACCGCCACTTGCCCAAGCTTCGCCGCAAACCCGTTGCTTTCAACCCAGCGCCGCGCGGCGTCATCAAGCTGGCTCAGGGTCTGCGCAAGCCCCTTGGTTTTGACCACATAAATCGGTGTTGTAGTCTTGGCATTGCTGAATTTCGGCTGCATTGGATGTCCTTTCGAGGTTACCGGAATCTCCTCCCAAAGCAGGCGAATTGCAACCCCTTAGGGCGCTTGCACCTCAAATTCGATAATGCTGAAAAGCGAGTTTTCCGCCATCCGCGCCAGCCGCACGGAAACCGCAGAGAGCGCGGTATAATCGCTGCGATTGGCGCAATCTTGCGCCGCTGCCGCCACCCCGGCCACGCCCTTCAGCCCGATCTGCCGCGAGATCACCCCTATTTTTGCGGCTTGTCGCTCGGCCTTGGCAAAATCGCGCATGCGGGCATTACTCATCAAGGCCGTGATCTTTTCGGTCAGCGAAAACACCACGTCTTCGACAATTTCCGAATAGCGCTGCGCCCCGGTTGAGGCCTTTAACGCCCCGACAATTTCAAAATCCACATAGCCGCTTTCCGCGACCGTGAGGTGAAACACCTGTTCCATCCCGATACTCCCATCCACTCCAGGAATGAAAATAACGCCGAGTCTTGAACAAACCCTTAGCAAAACGCCCTGAAAAACAGGTACCTTTTGATAACCTTAACGCAAAGTTAACCAGCGGCTCTTAGAACTCCACCTCGATGGCCACGCCGTTAGCCACCGCCAAATCCACGGCTGCCGAGGCCACCGCGAGGTCTTGCAGGCCCACGCCCGTTCCGTCAAACAAGGTCAGCTCGTCGTCTGATGTCCGGCCTTTATGCGCGCCGTTTATCACCGCCCCCAGCTCGGTGATGTCCTTGTCATAAAGCAGCCCGTCATGCACCGCATGCTGGCATTCACCAATCGTCACCGCCTGCGCAATTTCGTCGGTAAAGACCGTGGCGCGGCCCACCAGCGCCGCCTCAACCTCCTGCTTGCCTTTATATCGGTGCCCATACAAGCAATATGGGTGCCGCCCGTTACATGTGCATCCAGCAATATCGGGTCATGGCTAGAGGTGATCGAAATAATCACATCCGCCTCGCTGCCTATTTGCGCAAGACTGGCCTCTTCAAAGGGCAACCCCAGCTCGGCAGCGGTTTCCGCGAGGCGACTCAGCATTTCGGGGTGAAAATTCCAGCCAATGACCTTTTCAAAATCCCGCTGCTCCGCCGCCGCCCGCATTTGAAACGCCGACTGATGCCCCGCCCCGATCATGCCCAGCACTTTCGCACCCTTGGGGGCGAGGTGCTTGATAGACACCGCCGAGGCCGCCGCTGTGCGCAGGGCGGTGAGCAGGTTTCCCCCCACCAGCGCCTTGACCTTGCCGGTATCCGCATCAAACAGAATCACCGTGCTTTGGTGGTTGGTCAGCCCCTTGGCATCATTTCCGGGCCAGTAGCCGCCGGATTTCAGGCCCAGCGCAAGGCTTTTCCGGTCAAAGCCGGATTTAAAACCATAAAGCGCATCTGCATGGCCGATGGCCTCGCGAATCACCGGAAAATTATAAGCATCCTTGCTGGCCATGGCGGCAAACACCGCTTCTACCGCATCAAACGACGCCTTGCGGTCAATCAGGCCCGCGATTTCTTTTTCAGGAACAATAATCATCAGTAAGCCCGCCCGCGTGCGGATACCGGCCAAACGGTTTCGACCTTGCCGCCGCGCACGCCCACATACCAGTCATGCACATTGCAGGTCGGGTCGCAGTGGCCGGGCACCAGCTTGAGCTTTTCATTGATCTTCAGCACGCCCTCGGGGTCACCAACCACGCCGTGCTCATCAGAGCATTTCAGGTATTCCACCGCATCGTCACGGCCATAAACTGTGGGCAACCCGCTATCCACCGATTGCGCTTTTAGCCCCGCATCGACAATCGCCTTATCGGCTTTGGTGTGGCTCATCACGCTGGTCAGAATAAACAGCGCATTCTCCCATTCGCCCTCATCAATCCGCTTGCCATCCTTATCCAGAATCCGGCCATAATCGGCATCCATAAAGGCATAGGAGCCACATTGCATTTCGTTATAAACGCCGGAATTGCCCTCGAAATAGTAAGAGCCGGTGCCTGCGCCGCCGACGATATCACAGGCCAGCCCTTGCGCGCTCAGCGCCGTGACCGCATCACGAACCATATCAATGGCGATATCCACTTTCGCCTCGCGATCCGCATACAGGTCCATGTGCTGCATCGCGCCCTGATAGGCCTGAATGCCGGCAAACTTAAGGCCATCAGCGCTGTCAATCAGCTTGGCGATATTCACGACGTCCTGAGATGTGCTCACTCCGCAGCGACCTGCGCCCACGTCAATCTCCACCAAGCACTCCAGTTCGGTGCCGTGCTTTTGCGCCGCCGCCGCAAGGTCCGCCACATTCTCTGGGTCATCCACACACACCAAAATCCGCGCCCCGAGTTTCGGCATTTTCGCCAAACGCTCGATCTTGGCCGGGTCGCGCACTTGGTTTGACACCATCACATCCTTCACGCCGCCGCGCACAAAAACCTCGGCTTCCGAGACCTTCTGGCAGCACACGCCCACAGCCCCGCCGAGGCTTTCTTGCAGCTTCAGCACATCCACCGATTTGTGCATTTTGCCATGGGCACGGTGGCGCACGCCCATCTCTTTGCACAGGTCGCCCATCTTTTTCACATTGCGGTCCAGCGCGTCGAGGTCCAGCACCAAGCAGGGCGTCTGGATGTCGGCCTCATCCATGCCGGGCTTGGCCGGAATGTCGTATCCTACGTCGTAATCATCAAAGTTCATGTTATTTCTCCATCCATGGCAGGCTGTCTAAATCCACATTTCCGCCGGTTATAATAATGCCAACGCGCTTGCCCGCGAAGGTGTCTTTGTTTTTCAAAATGGTGGCCAGCGGCACAGCGCTGCTTGGCTCCATCACAATTTTCATTCGCTTCCAGATCAGCCTCATGGCGTCCACAATCTCGTCTTCCGTGGCCGTCAGAATATCGGTCACGTGGTTTTGCACAAAATGCCACGTTAGCTCTTTCAGCGGCACTTTCAGCCCGTCCGCCACGGTATCGGGCGCATCATCGGCGATGATATGCCCTGCCTTGAAGCTGCGCGCGGCGTCATCGGCATTCAGCGGCTCGGCGGCATAGATTTTCACCTCCGGCGCGAGGTTGGAAAGCGTCAGGCAGGTGCCAGAAATCATCCCGCCGCCGCCTATTGGTGCGACCACCGCGTCCAGACCCTCAACCTGCTCAATAAGTTCGGCACTGCACGTCGCCTGCCCCGCAATCACCCGTGGGTCATTATAGGGGTGCACAAATTCCGCGCCAGTTTCGGCCTCAACCTTGGCAAACACCTCTTCACGGCTTGTCGTGCTTGGCTCGCATTCAGTAATTATCCCGCCATACCCCCGCACTGCATCCTTCTTAGCCTGCGGCGCGGTGCGCGGCATCACCACGTGGCAGGGAATGCCCCGCCGCCCAGCGGCATATGAAAGGCTAAGCGCATGGTTGCCCGAAGAGTGCGTCGCCACACCCTTTTCCAGCATATCCTCCGGCAGGCCAAACACCGCATTACACGCCCCGCGCACCTTGAACGCCCCTGCCTTCTGGAAGTTTTCGCACTTGAAAAACAGCTCTGCCCCCGTGAGGTCATTCAGAAACTCCGAGGTCAGCACCGGCGTGCGGTGAATGTATGGGGTGACCCGCTCACGGGCGGTTTTCATGTCGTCAAGGGTCGGGATATACATGGGCGGCTCCTATGAATTGCGATAATGCTCTTGGGCAGCGGCCACGCCCGCGCCCAGCGTGATGTCAAACCCGAGGTCTTTCATGCACATCTCAGCGGTGGCAATGCCCGCCAGCGCCAGCACATCGGGCAGGCTGCCCAAATGGCCAATGCGGAAAAGCTTACCCGCCACCTGCCCTAGCCCCGCGCCAAAGGCGGTGTCGTATTTCTCGGAGGCCAGCGTGACAATGGCGTTGGCGTCAAAGCCCTCGGGCGTTTTGATCGCACTCACAGAGTTGGAATACAGCGCTGGGGATTGCGCATACAGCGGCATATCCCACGCGGCCACAGCCTTGCGTACCCCTTCGGCAATGCGGGCATGGCGGGCAAATACATTGTCCAGCCCCTCGGAAAGCAGCATTTCAGTCGCCATTTTCAGCCCGTTAATCATGCCCACAGGCGGCGTATAAGGGTAGCCATTCACCGCATAGCCCGCGCGCATATCGCGGATATCAAAATACCAGCGCGGCAGGGTGGCGCTTTCCACCATCGCC
>JAJRRX010000175.1 GCA_024279075.1 Alphaproteobacteria bacterium
CAGGCGGCCCCCCATTTCGGTGGCGATACCGGCGGAAATGGCAAGGCCAAGGCCCACCCCTTCGCCGGGGGCTTTGGTGGTGTAAAACGGCTCAAACAGGGCTTCTGGGTCTTCAAATCCGGGGCCGTTATCGCGCACGCTCAAACGGGCAGTGGTGCCCGCTTCAAGTTTGATCTCGATGCGCGGTTCGGGAATGTCCTTTAAGGCATCCAACGCGTTTCGCAGCAGGTTGATGATAATCTGCTCAACGCGAATATTATCGCCTAACGTGCACACTTTATCGTCGGGCAGGTTTTGCACAATGCGCACTGTATTTTTGCCAAGCTGCGGGGCCATAATGGCCATAGCCGAAGAAACACAATCGCGCAGATCAATTTGGGCAGCGCTATCACTTGATTTACGGGCGTAGGATTTAAGCTGTTTGGTGATCACCCCCATGCGGGCAATGAGGTCATCAATGCGCTGAAAACTGGATTTTGCCTCGTCGAGCCGATTGCGCTTCACCAATAGCTTGGCCCCCGCCAAATAGGTGCGCATCGCCGCTAAAGGTTGGTTAAGCTCATGGCTCACCGCAGCCGACATTTGCCCAAGCACTGCCAGCTTAGAGGCCTGTTCAAGGTTTTGCTCGGCCGATTGCAGGTTGCGCTCGGCACGCTGGCGCTGTTCCATTTCCGCTGAAAGGCGGGTGTTAAGGGCCCGAAGCTCGTTCCCCTCTGCGCTCAATCGCTCAAATTCGCGGGCACGGCGGCGGGAGAGGTAAAAGAATAGCAGGGCGGCGATAATGGCCATGCCCATGATTTCCAGCGCTAAAATGGCATTAACCCGCGCGGCTACGTTTTTGGTCGAGGCAAAATAATTGATCCGCCAACCGCGAAAATCAACCTCGGATTCGGCAGCAAACAAGCGCTGGCCATCAATAAACACAAAGTCTTCCAGCGAAGTTTGCTGCAAGGCATCAAGCACGCGGCGCGAGGTGGAAACGGCTGTGGGTTCCATCAAGCTTTGAATCGACTTTCGCCGCCAATCTAACTGCGAAGAAAGCTGGATTTCGCCTTGAGAATTGACCAAAGCCACTAAGAGCCCGAGGCGGCGCCATAAAACCTCTTGCGTGCGCAGATCTACTTCCACCACCACAACCCCGATAGATTTTGGGCCCGACTTAACCTTTTGCGAAAAGAAAAATCGATAGGTGTTTTGCTCTTCTGAACTGGTAGAAAACACAGTGGAGGAACTACGAAGTGCATTGATGAAATAAGGGTTTCCGCGAAAAAATTTGCCGATTTGGCGGCGATTTGAGCTGGCAACCACACGGCCGGAAATATCGAGCAAAAACACCGATGCCGTGCCGATTTCGTCAGAGACCTCAATAAGGCGCTGCGAGGTGGCGGCATAATTTTCCGTTTGCAATGCAGCCGTGAGCGATAGATCCTGCGCCAACAAAAACGGCACCACCGAGTGCTTTTGCAGCGTGGATTTGATATTGCCCGCATAAAGCGCGGCGCGGGTTTGCGCCTGTGTGCGCAGGTTTTCAGTGAAGTTTTGCGTGAAATAGCCGTAAGAGCCCCAAATTACGATAACCGCAACAAAAAGCGAGATCACGGCCATAGTCGTCATCAGCCCCGTAGACCGGCGCGCTTTGTTTTTTGGCATATTTTTGCTCATACCTGATAGTTAAGCGGCTATCACGCTTTCCTCAAGTATGTTTGATTGGCGCTGGGGCGGCTTTCCGCTTATTTACAGAATCACTGAGTTATTTGACAAACCTTTGGGGAGACACCTATGCATTATCACCGCCGCGAAAGCTGGATGATTAAAGAAAACCAGGCGACGGAAGAATCGTTGTTTGTAAACCGCCGCCAACTGATGGCCGGCGCAGCAGCAGGCGTTGGGGCTGGGCTTATTGGTGGAGCAGCACAGGCAGCCCCGGCAGAAAGCCGGTTTTCCCCCGCGATCAGGCGCGCCAGCGGCTTTGCGCATGCCACCACGCCGGTTACGCCCGAAAATATCAACAGTACCTATAATAATTTTTACGAATTTGGCTCGTCCAAAAGTATTAGCCAAGAGGCGCAAGCGCTGAACTCTGACCCGTGGACGCTGACGATTGATGGTGATGTCGAGCAAGAGATTACGATTGATGTAGATACCTTGATGAGCCGGATGCCGATGCAGGAGCGGGTTTACCGCCACCGCTGCGTTGAAGCGTGGTCAATGGTTATTCCGTGGGTTGGCTTCCCG